>JAHHRQ010000070.1 GCA_020025715.1 Oscillospiraceae bacterium
ACGCCGGACATGTAGCCGGAAATTGCACATGCCATCTCGAAGAAGCAAACCAGAGAAGCAAAGCCCTCCTCGTCTCTCTTCTTAACCTCAATCACCATATTGGGCACACCGCCGGAAATGTGAGCTTCCTTAACGGCGTCGGCGGCAACCCGGCAGATGTCTGCCATGTCACGGCCTGCAATGTAGTTTAAGCCGTCTGCATTTTCCTTATCCTCGGGGAAAATGTAGGCTCTGCGGCTTTCGGTGAAGCGGACAATGGACTCCATAAGATTTCTGGGGCCTTCCTGAATGTACTGACCCATGGAGTGCAGGTCGGCGGTAAACTCAACGGATGCGGGGAAGATACCCTTGTGATCCTTGCCCTCGCTCTCGCCGTAAAGCTGTTTCCACCACTCAGCCATGAAGCGGAAGGAAGGCTCATAGCAGCCCAGAATTTCAATGCCGTAGCCCTTGTTGTAAAGGCTCTGTCTTGCGGCGGCGTACTGCCATGCGGGATTTTCCTTAGAGGGAACGGAAAGAGCTTTGAATTCCTCAATAGCGCAGTCAATGACCTTCTCCACGTCTATTCCTGCAACTGCCATAGGCAGCAGACCCACAGCGGAGAGAACGCTGAAACGGCCGCCCACGTCGTCGGGAACCACAAAGGTTTTCCAGCCCTGCCTGTCGGCAACGGATTTAAGTACGCCTTTGTGAGCGTCGGTGGTGGCAAAGATGTGTTCATCTGCCTTCTCGCCGTACTTCTTTTCCAGAAGTCCACGGAAAATGCGGAAGGATGCGGCAGGCTCAAGAGTAGTGCCGGATTTAGAAATAACATTAACGTCAAAGTCCATATCGCCCAGCATATCCAGAGTGTCGCAGAGGGCGTCGGCGGAAAGGCCGTTGCCTACGAAGAATACTCTGGGGTCATCCTTTCCGGGGACGGGCTTTAAAAGCTCTATTGCACCGCGGGCACCCAGATAGGAGCCGCCTATGCCAATGACAACAAGAGCCTTGGAGCGGGAGCGGATAAGGCCGGCAGTTTCCAGAATTTCCGGCAGTTCAGTGTCCTTTATGCGCTGGGGCAGGCCCAGCCAGCCAATGAAATCTGAGCCCAGACCGGAACCGTTCATAAGGGTGTTGTGAGCAAGCTCTGCAAGAGCGTAGTCGGGGCCGGCGGCAGTAAAAAACTGCTCTGCACCGGATAAATCAACTTTAACCATAATGCCTCCTATAATATACAAGATGTTACTCTAATTATATACTATTTTCGGAGGAATTCAAGTGAGGACAGTGGTTATATTAAAGCCCTAAAAGACTTTTTCCCAGCATACCCATGATTCCGAAAAAGCCCAGCTTCTCCACGTCCTTTGCCGCCATTAAGGGAATTCGGGCAAGCTCTCCCGCCGCCTCGGTTTTAACTACCAGCTCCCCTAAAATCTGCCCCTCCTTTACCGGCGCTTTCACCGTTTCGGGGAGCAGAAGCTCATATTCGGGGTTAGTGTTTCCCTTAGGTACAAGGGCGTATTCCCCGCCTGCATATTTAAGGGGCAGCACCTTTTCCTTTCCCAACTCCACAGGGAGAGCGGGGAGGGGGTCATCCATACGCAGCGGACAGAGAGAAAAGTTTGCAAAGCCGAAGTTTAAAAGAGCAGATGCGTCGGAATTGCGAAGCTCTGAGTCCTTGGAGCCCATTACAACGGCAATAAATTCCATGCCGTCTCGCTCAGCTGTTGCGGAGAGACAGTATTTTGCAGTGCTGGTGTAGCCGGTTTTAAGCCCTGTGCAGCCATCATAGCGGTTTACAAGCTTGTTGGTGTTGCTCAGCTCAAATTCTCCGCCCCGGATGCTGTCCATCCATATGGTAGAGTAATTCTTTATTAAATCGTGGGAAATCAGCTCCCTTGACATGACCGCCACATCACAGGCGGTGGTGTAATGGTCCTTGTCGTCAAAGAGTCCGGTGCAGTTTGTAAAGTGGGTGTCCTTTAATTCAAGCTCCCTTGCTCTCTCGTTCATCCGCTCTACGAAAGCCTGTTCCGTGCCGCAGAGGTGCTCTGCCATTGCAACGGCGCAGTCGTTTGCGGACACAACGGCAATGCACTTTAACATTTCATCAACGCTCATCCGCTCACCCTCCTCCAGATACACACAGCTGCCGCCGAAGGATGCCGCTCTTTTGCTGGCGGTTACGGTGTCGGTCAGGGAAAGCTTGCCGCTTTCGATGTCCTCGATTATTAAAAGCAGGGTCATAATCTTGGTTATGCTTGCCGGTGCCCGCCGCTCGTCTGCGTTTTTCTTATAGATTATAAGCCCCGTTTCCTTTTCCATAAGTACCGCAGAAGGGGCTGTTATCTGAAGCTCCTTATCCGTAACGGGCTTAATTGCGTAAGCCGTCGCGCTTGAAATCATACCGCAAATAATTACAAAAATAAGTATAAAACTAACTGCCTTTTTCATAAGCCGCCTCCCAGTATGTCCCGCAGTTTTTTTCTTACGCAAACCTATGTCCTGAGAGCTGCATTTATGAGCCGGTTTATCCGATTATGTATATTTCGATTAAGTTCGTACAAATATTCAACATTTCAACAAAGCCGAAATTTAAGGCCACACAAGGAGTTTTCAACATTATCAACAGAGTTATCAACAGCCTGTTAATGAATATTTTCGGGTGTTTTAATAAAACTATTCACATAATAAGATTATTCTGAAAAAATGCAAAATCGGCGGTTTCAAATCAAATGTTTACATTTTAAGGTTGACTGTCGCTATCTCAGATAGTAAAATGCTTATTGAGCAAAATTCTGAGATTTTTCGGAAGAGGGTAAAATATGAGACGGCATTTTAAATGGGATAAAAAATACCTGTACTGGGGCATAACGGCTTTCTGCGTTATTGCCTGTTCGATATTGTTCTTCATGGCGCTCAACTACATTTCAGATGTAGGACAGGGCATTAAAGCAATTATTCACATACTCAGCCCCTTTGTCTGGGGTGTTGTTATAAGCTATCTTCTCTGCCCGCTTATGAGGGCGCTGGAGAGAAATGTGTTCGCGCCGCTGGGAAAGCGAATATATAAAGGTAAAAAAGATAACGGCAAAAAATTTGCAAGAGGCTTTTCCGTTCTTTTCTCCGAGATAGTTCTTTTAGCATTGATGGCAGCTCTGGTTTATCTCATCCTGCCTCAGTTATACAACAGCATTGAAACCATAGTTTTAAACAGCAATACCTACCTTGCAAACATCAGCCGGTGGATTGCCGACATGCTCAGGGATTACCCCGAAATGGAGCAGTACGCCAAGAGCGTTTTGGACACCGTAAATTCCGGCATTATAACATGGCTGCAGGAAACCATTCTTCCCGGCCTGGGCAATATAATTTCCAGTGTTACGGCAGGTGTTTACTATATTTTAATGGCGATATATAACATCGTCATCGGTATTATCGTCTCTGTCTACATTCTGGGAAATCTGGAAACCTTTCAGGCAAATTCAAAGCGTATGCTGTACAGCCTCTTCACCGTTGAAAATGCTGAAAAAATCCGCGAGGGCGTTGCATTTACCGATAAAACCTTCATGGGCTTTATAAACGGCAAACTTCTGGATTCCGCCATAATCGGCCTTATCTGCTATGTGGTCTGCGTCATTCTGGATATGCCTTATGCAATGCTGGTAAGCGTTATTGTAGGCGTAACAAATATAATTCCCTTCTTCGGCCCCTTCATCGGCGCAATCCCCAGTTCAATTATTATTCTCATGGTAAGCCCTGTAAAGTGCCTTATATTCATTATCTTTATCGTCATTTTGCAGCAGGTGGACGGAAACATCATCGGCCCCAAGATTCTGGGCAGCTCCATCGGTATAAACGGCTTCTGGGTAATGTTTGCAATTATTCTGGGCGCAGGTCTTTTCGGCTTCTGGGGTATGCTTCTGGGCGTTCCGGTATTTGTGGTTATCTATACCGCAATCAATGCAGGTGTTGAAAAGCGGCTTAAAGAAAACGATCTGCCATGGGAAAGCGAAGAATACGCGGAAATGGATCATATTGATCCGGTGACACGGCAGATAATAAAAAAACCCGCCGAAGCTGAAAGCAGCTCCGGACGGGAGAAAAAGTCTGAGAAAAAGGCCGGTAAGAAATCTAAGGAGAAGAAGGGCGACGATACTCAGCTGTGAGCGAGAGTGTCGTGTGCCTCCTTCAAGGCCTGACATAAGGCGGTTATATCCTCCTCGGTGGTGAAGCGGGACAGACCTATGCGTATTGCTCCGTCAATTACCTTGGAGTTATAACCCAGTGCTTCAAGCACATGGCTCCGCCCGCCCTTTTTGCAGGCGGAGCTTTTTGATACATAAATTTCTTTGGCTTCCATATAATTCATGAGCACCTCGCTGCGCCAGCCGGGAAGGGAAATGCTGAGAATATGGGGAGCACCGCCGGGAACCAGCACAAGCTCCGGTATCTGGGCGGAAAGGGTTTCGGCGGCAAGAGTGCGGAGAGAATTCATTCTCTCTGCGTTTTCCTTAACGTTTCCCACCGCCTCACAGGCAGCGGCAAAGGCGGCTATCTGGGGCATGGCCTCAGTTCCTGCCCGTCTGCCATCCTCCTGTGCGCCGCCTACGATAAAGGGCTTTAATTTAAGACCCTTTCTGATGTACAGTGCGCCTATACCCTTGGGGGCGTGGATTTTGTGGCCGCTGACGCTTATCATGTCAGCGCCCAGCGTTTTTGCAGAGAAGGGGATTTTCATAAATGCCTGTACTGCGTCGGTGTGGAGAAGAGCCTGAGACTTTTCACGCTTAAGAAGCTTTGAAATGCCGTTAATGTCAGTAACAGCACCGGTTTCGTTGTTGACCAGCATGAGAGAAACGAGTATAGTATCAGGACGGAGTGCGCTTTTAACAGCCTCAGGGCTGACGGCGCCCTTATCGTCGGGAACCAGCCTTGTTACTTCAAAGCCTCTTTTCTCCAGTTCGTCCAGAGACTTTCTGACGGCATCATGCTCAACAACAGAGCTTATGATGTGGTTTCCCTTGCGCTTCATGGCCTCTGCGCCGTTAATTATGGCCCAGTTGTCGCTCTCGGAGCCGCAGGAGGTAAAAACCAGCTCTGCCGGTGTGCAGCCCATGGCTTTTGCAACCGCTGCTCTGGATGAATCCAGAAGCTTTTTTGCTTCTCTGCCCAGAGTATGGGTGGAGCTTGGGTTGCCGTAAACTTCGCACATTGCTTTTAATGCTGCCTGCGCCGCTTCGGGGCAGACTTTTGTAGTAGCTGAATTATCAAGATAATGTTCCATATGTATCTCCAAATTTATATATTAAGGTGAGTAAGATGAAGTATATTATAAACACTCTTGGCTGTAAGGTCAACCAGTATGAAACTCAGGCAATGGAAACTGTTCTTCAGGCCCATGGTCATGTTCCCGCCGCAGAGGGGGAAAAGGCTGACGCAGTTATAGTAAATACCTGCGCTGTTACTGCCGAGAGCGGAAGAAAATCCAGACAGGTAATCAGACGCCTGAGAGACGAAAACCCCGGCGCCGTTGTGGGCGTATGCGGCTGCTATTCCCAGATTGACCCCGAGGAAGCGGAGGAGCTGGGAGCAAAGGTTATCTTCGGCGCAGCTGACAGAATGAAATTTGTTGAAGCAATAGAAAAGGCAGCAGCCACAGGCGAGGGTGAAGAGAATATCGACGAGCCCTTTAAGCGCCGTGTGCTTGAAAAGCTGCCTGCCGGTGCAGTTTCCGGCCGTACAAGAGCCATGCTCAAAATTCAGGACGGCTGCGTCAACTTCTGCACCTACTGCATAATACCGTATACCAGAGGCAGACTCAGAAGCTTGCCCATTGAGGACGCCGTCAGAGAGACTGAGCGCATAAGAGATGAGGGCTACAAGGAGCTGGTTTTAACAGGCATAGAGGTTGCATCCTACGGTGTTGACCTGCCCGGAAAGCCCGGTCTTGCAGATGTAATCTGCGCCGTTGCAGAAGCTTCGGGAGATATGAGAATAAGACTTGGTTCTTTAGAGCCTACTGTCATAACCGAGGAATTCTGCCGCAAGACCGCCGCCACCGGAAAGCTCTGCCGTCATTTCCACCTTTCTCTTCAGTCCGGCTGCGACAAGACATTAAAAAACATGAACCGTAAGTATGACAGAGCGGGATTTTATAATGCCGTTGAGCTTTTAAGAAAGCATTTCCCCGGCTGTGCCCTTACCTGTGACCTTATAACCGGCTTCCCCGGCGAAACCGACGAGGATCAGAAGGAAACACTGGAGTTTATAGAGCGCTGCGGATTTTCCCAGATGCACATTTTCCCCTACTCCAGACGCCCCGGCACTCCCGCAGACAAAATGCCCGGTCAGTGCTCCAATGCGGTTAAATCCGCCCGCGCCCATGAGGCTCAGCAGGTGGCAAACAAGATGCACGGCGAGTTTTTAAACGGGAGCGTCGGGCAGGTGCTGCCGGTGCTGTTTGAGACTCCCGACGGAGACGGTTTTACCGGCCACAGCGACACTTATGTAATGGTTTGGGCAAAGGGTGAAAACCTCAGAGGCAAAATATTAAATGTTCTCATAAAGACTGCCGAAAATGACAGACTTATAGGAGAAATTGTTTGACGGATTTAAATCGGTAATGTATAATAGTGCGCTAAGAACGTATGTTCAATTTTGAATAAATCTGGAGATGATTTTCTGTGTTGAGAGAACAGGTTTTTAATTTTTCCGCAGGACCTTCTGTTATGCCTGAGAGCGCCCTTTTGAGAGCACAGAAGGAACTTTTATGCTATGGTTCAACAGGAGTTTCCGTTATGGAGATGAGCCACAGAACTCCTATGTTTGACGAGATATTACAGGGAACAAAACAGAAGCTCCGCGATCTTCTCCGTATTCCGGAGAAGTATGAAATTCTGCTTATACAGGGCGGCGCAACCTTGCAGTTTGCCTCTATCCCCATGAACCTTATTGAAAACGGCTTTGCCGATTACGCCATGACCGGCAACTTCTCCACCAAGGCTGCAAGAGAGGCCAAAAAGTACGGCGAGGTACACATTGCCTGCGATACTGCCCCCACCGGTCACGACAGAATTCCCACCCAGTCCGAGCTTAAAATAAGCGAGGGAGCAAAGTATTTCTACTACTGCTCCAACAACACCGCTTTCGGTACCGAGTGGAACTATGTACCCGAAACCAAGTCACCTATCGTCTGCGACATGTCCTCCGACATTCTCTCAAGACCCATAGATGTTTCAAAATACGGCCTTATTTACGCCGGAGCTCAGAAGAACATGGCTCCTGCCGGCCTGACCGTTGTTATTATAGACAGAGCACTTGCCGGAAAGCATCTGCCCATAACTCCCGAGGTTATGGAATATGAGACTCTTATTAAGACCGATTCTCTGCTCAACACTCCTCCCTGCTGGTGCATATACATGCTGGGTCTGGTGCTTGACTGGCTCAAGGAGCAGGGCGGCGTAGAGGCTATGGAAGTGCTGAAAAAGGAAAGATCCGCCAAGGTTTACGGCCTTCTGGATGACAGCAAATTCTATATCCCCCATGCAATCCCCTCCGGCAGAAGTGACATGAACATTACCTTCCGCACCCCCAGTGAGGAGCTGGATATGGAGTTTGTAAAGGATGCTGCTGCACAGGGTCTTATAAACCTTAAGGGCCATAAGGTTGCCGGCGGTATCAGAGCTTCCCTTTATAACGCAATGCCTATGGAGGGCGTTGACAGACTTGTAAGCTTCATGAAGGACTTCGAGGTAAAGCACCGTGTTTAATATAAAGACCATGAACGCCATATCTCCCGCAGGAATTGAAGTCCTTCAGAAAAAGGGCTGCAATGTAGGGGAGAATGTGGAAAATCCCGATGGTCTGCTTTTGAGAAGCGCAAATATCCATGATGTTGTTTTTCCCGAAAGCCTGCTTGCAATCGCAAGAGCGGGAGCGGGATATAACAACATTCCCGTGGATGAGTGTGCCGAAAAGGGAATAGTGGTTTTTAACAGCCCCGGCGCCAATGCGGAGGCTGTAAAGGAGCAGGAAATCTGCACTCTGGTGCTTTCCTCCAGAGACATTCTGGGAAGCATAGAGTTTGTAAAGAGCATTGCCGACAGAGGCGAGGAGATACCGAAGCTTGTTGAAAAGGGTAAATCCAATTTCGCAGGCCCCGAGCTTCTGGGTAAAACGCTCGGTGTCATAGGTCTGGGCGCTACCGGCGCCATGGTTGCAAATGCCGCTGTGGCTCTTGGTATGGAGGTTTACGGCTATGACCCCTTCATGTCCGTTGACGCTGCATGGCAGCTTTCACGGGATGTGGAGAGAGCGGAAACTGCCGACGAAATTTTCCGTAAAGCAGACTATATAAGCATAAATGTGCCTTATACCGAAAAAACCCACCACATGTTTAATGCCGCTGCCTTCGCAATGATGAAGGATGGCGTCAGAATATTAAACGAGAGCCGGGCGGAGGTTGTGGATGATATTGCCATGACCGAGGCACTGAAAGAGGGAAAGGTTGCAAAATATGTGACCGACTTCCCCAATGAGACTATTCTCAAAGCTCCCAATGTTATCGCTATGCCTCATCTTGGTGCATGTACTCCCGAAAGTGAGGACCGCTGTGCGGTTATGGCGGCAAATGAGCTGCTGGATTATCTCAAAAACGGCAACATTAAAAACTCCGTCAACCTGCCGGATGTGAGCCTGAGCCGTATGGGCGTTTGCAGGCTCTGCGTTATCCACAGAAACGTTCCGGGCATGATTAACCGTATTCTCGACTTTATAACCAAGCTCAATATTAACGTTGAGCACATGATAAATAAGCCCAGAGACGGCTACGCATGCACGATTGTGGACTTAGGCGACAAGATAGGCAGCGACACAGCCGAACATATTGCCAACATGGATAATGTGCTGCGGGTAAGAGTTATATAAGAGTTTATACCGCCCTGAAAAAATTTCAGGGCGGTTTACATTAGGAGGAAAATTCTTGACTGAGAAATTATATTATAAGGACAGCCACCTGCACGAATTTGAGGCAGAAGTTACCGAGTGCAGAAAAGAGAAAAAGGGCTTTGCCCTGATTTTAGATAAAACCGCATTCTTCCCCGAGGGCGGCGGACAGCTCCCCGACACAGGTTATATAGGGGAGGCGAGAGTTACCGACGTTCAGGAGATTAACGGCGAAATTCTCCACTATACCGACAGAGAGATTAAGGCGGGAACGGCTGTAAAATGCGCCCTTGATTACGAACAGCGCCTTCGCCGTATGCAGAACCATTCCGGCGAGCATATTGTTTCCGGCATTACCCACAAGCTTCACGGTTATAATAACGTGGGCTTTCATATGGGCGAGGAGTGCATGACTCTGGACTTTGACGGGGAACTGGAAGAAAAAGACATTTTAGAGATTGAAACCCTTGCCAATGAAGCCGTGCGGAATAATATCCCCATTATTGCGGAATTTCCAGCCCCTGATAAACTTAAAAATATAGATTACAGAAGCAAGCTGGAGCTTACCCATGATGTGCGTATAGTGACCATTGAGGGGGTTGACTGCTGCGCCTGCTGTGCGCCCCATGTGTCTATGACAGGTGAGGTGGGAGTTATAAAAATCCTTGAAGCGGAGCGGCACAGAGGGGGCATGAG
>JAHHRQ010000071.1 GCA_020025715.1 Oscillospiraceae bacterium
TTTTATATACCCTCCGTCCCTTTTTTGTTAGCTGCAATTTCTGCACATTGCTCTATAACCGAATTCACAAAGCTTTGATAAACTAAGAATGTTACGCAATCTTGCCGGGTTTATTTTAAGCCCTGCTATTTCGCACTTATTATAATGAAGGCCGTTCCCGCTTTATCGGGAACGGCCTTTTTGATATTATTCACTTTTCCTACCGTGTCGCTTTATGCAAGCCGCATAGTAAATTTAACACCTCAGAAGCTTATGCCATGTGTCACCGCCTATCTCACCGTCCGCAAGCAGGCGGTTTTCACTCTGGAATTCCTTAACGGCTGCCACAGTAGGCTCGTCCATAAGGCCGCGGACATCCGATGTGTCTGCCTTAAATCCCTTATTCTCAAGCATTATCCTTGCAGTGAGCGTGGCGTAATCTATCATGCCGGGCTTGAGTAACGGCATTTTCACATCGTAGTAATATGTGGGGCGAGCAGTCTGAACGGCAGGTGTCACAGCTTCCGTCACATAGTCGCCGCCTTCGTTGCCATCATAGTCAATCCAGTCCGGCATCCCCCACAAACTCCAGTTCCGCCTGTGCAGGTCAGTCTCCACGACGCCGTAGGCATGTCCCATTGCCTCTACGACTTTCCCGCCGCCTATGTACACTCCTACATGACCCAAGTCACCTCTAAACACGCACACACCCGCAACATCCGGCATAGTGCTGATTTTTCCCCGCAGGGAGCACTGGTGATAAAGCCCGGCTGCCGCCACGTCCTGAGCACCGTTATACTCAGGTTCAGAGTCCGGATTATCACACCAGCGGTAGCCCTTTATAAGCCCGCAGCAGTCGTGAACCTTCTGCCCGAACTGGCTTTCAAAGTCTCCTGCCCTGTAATATTCCGGATACATTGCTCTCTGAGAGCGGAGCAGTGAAGCGTCGGCTACCTGTCCAAATGTTCCCCACCAGTAAGGCTTTCCAAGCTGAGCCTTCGCATACTTAACAAGGCCCTGTGCAGTTTTCAATCAATCATCCTCCCGAATAGTTTCAGAAATATTTATCCGCAATTCCATATATATGAATTTTTTGACCATATTCCCATAATTCCAAAACTGTAATTATGGCTCTTTTTTACGCCGTGCGTTTCCATATGTTAACGGTCAGATAAGGCGGCATATTGTTATGTGCCTGTCCGCCGCCAGTATTAGTCAATAAAACATAGCCCTCTGAGCCGTATCCGGCGCTTCTTCCAAAAGACGGCATACTGTACGCACCACCTGATAAGTTAATAGCATTTGTCGTAGTTGCACCGGAATAGCCGCTGCCTGAAAATCGATGCGCATGACTCGGCATTTCGTTAATGCTAAGCGTATGGTAGCTTTCTCCGCCAGTGCTTCCTGCCTCACGGCTGCCGGATGCCAGCAGAAATCTGTCGCATATCTGTTCCCATGCACCATATCCCAGCAACTGAGAAGGATTGCCGCTACGGGTTGTGATAAAAATATCACCTACATCATAGGCAATAGCCTTGGGAAAAAGTTTGTTCCCTACTTTGTCCAATAATTGTACAAGTTGAGTGCTCACATATTATTTCAGTTTATACCTTAAATCTACCGTGTTAAAAAACACCAATGTCAACTGACGGGCAAATTTCAGGTATTAAAGGGATGCCCCTATTTAACCTACTTCCTCCTTTGCTGAGGAGGGCAAAGGAATGTAAAACTTTACAGCACTTTGTCTCCTCCCCAATATTTGTAAAAGATATGGTGAATTCACGAAATAAGCTCCTTACACATTTGACATTTCCCCCGAAACGTCATTAGTATCGGTCAATGGCTTTGTTTCGATATTTTTAGGAAATTCCAGCTTTTCAATGCGTTTTATCACCGTCTCCACCAGATTCTGGATAACATGTAAAGCAGCATCATTTGCTTTGAGCTTTGCATTTATTTTCTGCTCTGCATTTTCAGTGAGTGTGCTGACCGCCAGTTGCAGCGTAATAGTGCGTACGGGCACGAAACTCAGCTTAATGGACAAAAGCTGTTTATTATAATAGACCGCAGCTGTTTCCATTCCGTCCATCACCTCAATTTTTGGTGCCGCAGTCGGCGCAAACTGAGTTTCGATTTCCGCAAGTGTCAACTCAGTAGGCATTGAGACAGTCATACTGCCGTCCATAGCCTCAACCACATCCGCTTCGTAAATTATTCCATTGATTTTTATCATTGCTTTTCCTCCTTCACCATGTAGCTAAAACTGTGTAGCTCATATCAGTAAGATTACCAAGACCAAGATTTTTTCTGACCTGCTCCTGCTGGGCAGCAGTCAAACTCTGTGCATCATACACAACGGCGTGAGGCACTGTTGCATCCTTACCGTTGACCCCATCCCTGCCGTCTTTACCCGGCGGTCCCTGAGCTCCCGGCGCTCCGTCTGTCCCGTTACGTCCATCAGTTCCATCCCTGCCGGGAGCTCCCTGCTCTCCTTTAGGGCCTGCCGGACCGGCAACACCCTGAGGACCGTTTTTGCCGTCAGTTCCATTTCTGCCATCTGCTCCGTCCTTACCGGCAGGGCCGCGTTCACCCTTAAACTCTCCTGCATCTGCTCTGCGCTGTACATCCTCAGCGGCCGCAACTGCACGTTTTACCTCTGTCTCAATAACCGTAGTCCAGTCCGGAGTCGGCGGGGCTGCAGGTCTCCCTGTCTTAACCGCTCCAAGCTTTACCTTTCCCAGATGTACATAAACAGTGGGAATAACCAGAGTTCCGTCTGCTCTTTCGCCGTAAACGCCTGCCTTAAGGCTTTCGCAGGGAATGGCCATAGCCTCAACGGGGATTGTTATTTCCTCATCCTTTAGCGAAATTGAGGGCAGTTTATCTCCCCCGTTATCAAAGCACACAGTTTTAATAAGCCCGTCCCATTCAGGAGAGAAGCTGAAACGGATTTTAACATTAACGGAGCCTGACGTAAGAGTTTCCCACTTTTTAACTCTGGCATCTTTATAATCTACTGTAATTTCGATCACTTGCCCCAATCCTCCTTTATACAATAATTCCGGTACCGGTTTACCAAAAGAGACAAAATTCCGGATTTCTCTTTTGGTGTCCGGATAATACATCCCGAAAAGTTAAAAAGCAAGCTTTGGTTTGATACCCAAGGTAAGGAGTGCAGAATTTGTGTTTAAACGCAAAAAAGAGAGAAGCATTCGCACACGCCAGATAAGGAAGTAATTTAGAAAATACGAAATACGTATTCATCTGGTGATGCCGAGCCGCTTTAAATAGAACCATCTATCAGGGATAATCCTTCGGGATTACCCCTGATTCCCAACAATGGGAAAATAATAAAGTCTTTTGCCGTCAAATGGCTTTTGGGGAAGATTCCAACCCTTTTTCACAACTGGTAATCACACGCTTTCTAAAAACAGTTAGCAAATTCAGCAGACTATGATATAATATCCAGAAAACAAAGTGTTAGACTTATCAAAATAATTCTAACAGTTTGTGATAGTGAAAAATTAGGAAGAAGTCATATTGATTTTGAGAGGTAAGAATGATGCTTCAGATTAAAAAAATTACGATGGATTCCATTTCAGAAGATCAGTTTGCACAAATCGTTTCCATAGAAGAACTCAATCAGCAGCAGCCATATACACCCGAAATGCTGCAGGAATGTATCTGCGAACTTGACACTTTTGCCTGCCTGAGAGGTAAAGAAATTCTTGGTTTTATCACAGTGAATACGGATAGTCAGTATCTTGGCGGAAGTCTTTATGTTGTGAATCTCAATGTTCGAGCGGATTGCAGAAGACAAGGTATTGGAGGAAAGCTGATGGAGACAGCGTTCCGTGCATTTCCGGAATGTCATCGCCTTTCCCTTGATGTAGAAAAAGAAAACACTGGTGCAATTGCACTCTATACGAAACTGGGATTCCAAATCACTGATGAACCCAGCCGAAACGGGGATACGGATTGGGTCATGGTGAAAGAGTAATCATCCGAAGGCGAACAAAGTGACCAATAAATTCCGATATTTCTAACACTTATGGCATCCGAATCCATATTCATAAGGATAGGAAATAGAGATAGCTTTTCGGGTGAAAGTATCTGTATCATCTCAGCGAGCATACTGTTTGTACTCCCAAGTATCGAAAATCAGTGCAATCGTTAGGAGCGTGCACCTAAAACCTCCCGAAAAACAAACAGCAGGTGTCGGAATATACCGACACCTGCTGCTTTTCTTATAACTTCCTTATGGGGCGTACCCATTCGCTTCTCTCTTTTAATATTTCTTAAATCAGATATTGTAGGCCGCGAGGAACTGCTTTGTACGCTCCTCTTTGGGGTTACGCATAATGTCAGCCGGTGCGCCCTGCTCCACGATATTTCCGCCCTCAATAAAGAGGACGCGGTCGGAAACAGCCTCTGCAAATCTCATTTCGTGGGTGACGATAAGCATAGTCATTTTCTCATCTGCCAGCTTTTTAATGACCTTCAAAACCTCGTCTGTAAGCTCAGGGTCAAGGGCGGATGTAGGCTCATCGAAAAACAGCACTTCCGGCTTTAAGGCAAGTGCTCTTGCGATTGCGACTCTCTGCTGCTGACCGCCGGACAGCTGGTGGGGATAGTAGTCCAGCTTATCGCTGAGACCCACTCTGCCCAGGAGTTCTTTGCCGTTTTCCTCAATTTCCCCGATAATTTCCTTTTTCCGCTTTTTGTAGTCCGGTCTGTTCTTTGCCTGCAATTTAGGGGCAAGGGTAACGTTCTGCAAGGCGGTGTACTGGGGGAACAGATTAAAGTTCTGAAATACAAGGCCGAAGCGGAGACGGTTTTTTCTGATTTCGTCCATATCAATGGGCTTATCGGCTGAAAATATTTCCTCGCCCTGTACGGTAATACTGCCGCCGGTGGGCATTTCAAGGAAGTTAAGGCAGCGGAGCAGAGTAGTTTTACCGCCGCCGGAGGGGCCGATAACGGAGATAGTCTCCCCCTCGTTCATGGAAAAACTGATGCCCTTTAAAACTTCCAGCTTATCAAAGCTCTTATATAAATTTTTAACTTCAAGCAGCGCCATTTTTTCCACCTCAGATTTTAAAATAGTCAAGTTTCTTTTCAAGCTTGCCAAGCAGCAGCGTTAAAATGCCGCTGAAAGCCAGATAATAGACAGCAGTAAAGAACAGAGGCCAGATAAGACCGCTGGATTTAAGGAAACTCTGGCCGTTCCACATAAGCTCGTAAACAGATATAACTCTGGCAAGGGAGGTATCCTTTACAAGAGTTATAACCTCATTGCCCATAGGGGGAACAATGCGCTTTATAACCTGCATTAAAGTGACCTTAAAGAAAATCTCGCTGTCCGACATGCCCAGAACCTGTCCTGCCTCCCGCTGGCCTTTGGGAACACCCTCAATGCCGCCGCGGAAGATTTCAGAGAAGTAGCAGGCGTAGTTAAAAATAAACGCAACCATTGCCGCAGCAAAGCGTCCGCCGTAGCTGCCGCCCCAAATGTTATTTCCCGTCAGCATGCCGGGGCCGTAGTAAATGAGCAGCAGCTGGAGCATAAGAGGAGTGCCTCTCACAATCCAGACAATGATTTTTACCGGCACACTTAAAATTTTGCACCGGCTCATAGAGCCGAAGGATATTATAAGTCCCAGAGGGATAGCACCCAGCAGGGTAAATATGAAGATTTCAAGGGACTTTAAAAAGCCCTCACACAGGCTTTGTACAACAGTTGCGAACATATGCGACCTCTCTATTATTTATTACGGCACCCGGCAGAGGACTTTCGCCCTCTGCCGTGGTATTTCATTTTACTTGCAGATTATAGTTTCCTGAACACCGTACTTTTCGGCGATTTCCTGTACCTGACCGGACTCAAAAGCGGCTTTGTAGAATTCGTTGAACTTCTCTGCAAGGTCACTGCCCTTGCGGAAGCCTACGCCGTATTCCTCACTGGTGAGCTTCTGAGTATATGTAAGCTGAGGATAGCTGGTGCCCTCGCCTATCATGGCGCCTGCCATAAGCAGGTCTATAATGCAGGCATCGGAGGTGCCGGAGGCAACTTCCATAAGTGCATCAGCCTGAGTTAAAACTGCAACGGTGTTAAAGCCCTTTTCTGTTGCAACCACTTCGCCGGCGGAGCCTGCCTCAACTGCAAAGCTGAGATCCTTAAGGCTTTCCTCGTCGGTGTACTTATCTGCAGCGTCTGCATTAAGAACAACCACCTGTGCATTGTTGCAGTAGGGATTGGTAGTACCCAGGGAGTTTACAACCTCAGGGGTAAGGGTCAAGCCGTTCCAGAGGCAGTCAACGCTCTTGGAATTGATTTCCATGATCTTGTTATCCCAGTCAAGCTCGATAAACTCAACATCAACACCAATGCTCTCTGCAAAAGCTTTTGCAAGGTCAGCGTCAAAACCGATCCAGCCGGTGGGGTCTGCTTCATCCCGATAGTCCATGGGGTTAAACTCGGTGATACCGACCACAAGTTTTCCTTTACCCTGCACATATGCAAGATCGCTTTCCTCTGCCGGCTCGCTGCCGCAGGCGCAAAGAGTAAATATCATTATAAGTGAAAGAATAAGAGCTGTGAGCTTTTTCATTTGGAATTCCTCCCTTTGATTTATCGTGTTACCATGATAACACACTAATTAAGTAAAGCAAGCTTTTTTTCAAAAATTTGTTGTGCAAATATTGCACAGCTTATATCACACTTTTGTGACTTTGTCTCTTTAATTCCTACTAAGTTTATGGTACATTATGGTCGTAGGAATTAAAAGGGAGGAATTCTATTGAACGTAACAACCAAAGGCCGCTATGCTTTGCAGGTAATGGTAGACCTGGCGCAGCATATTGATGACGGCTTCATTTCTCTCAAAACCATAGCCGACCGGCAGGGATACTCAATGAAGTATCTGGAAATGATAGTAGGTACACTTAAGAAAGCAAAGCTTGTCCTCAGCAGCAGGGGCAAAGAGGGCGGATATAAGCTTATGAAATCCCCTGAGGATTACACAGTAGGAGAAATTCTCCGTTGCACTGAGGATAACCTCTCCCCCGTGTCCTGCATAAAAGCAGGCAGCGTCAACTGCGAGCATGCTTCCGGCTGTCTGACCATTCCCATGTGGAAGGAACTGGACGAAATAACTAATAATTATCTTGATACAGTCACATTGCAGGATTTAGTTACCGGTTCCAAATGGAAATAATATCGGGAAAAACGTGTTTATTTAATTTATAGAAAATAATTGAAAGGAAATTCTGATTATGTTTGTATATGCTGACAACGCGGCAACCACCGGCGTCTCCCAGATTGCTCTTGACGCTATGCTGCCCTATCTCACCACCAAATACGGCAACCCCTCCAGCCTCTACTCCTTCGCTCAGGAAGTAACCGCAGATGTTGCACAGGCGAGAGCTGACATAGCAGCCTGCATCGGTGCAACTCCCAGAGAGATCTACTTCACCTCCGGCGGCAGTGAGGCCGACAATCAGGCCATAGTCTCCGCCGCAAAGGCCGGCGCAAAGAAGGGCAAGAAGCACATTATATCCACCAAGTTTGAGCACCACGCCGTACTCCACACTCTGGACAAGTTGAAGAAAGAGGGCTGGGAAGTAACTCTGCTGGATGTGCATGAAGACGGTGTTGTCCGCCTTGAGGATGTGGAAAAGGCAATAAGAGAAGATACCTGCCTTGTAACGGTCATGTTTGCAAACAATGAAATCGGTACTGTCCAGCCTATAAAAGAAATCGGCGCGCTGTGCCGTTCCAAGGGCATCCCCTTCCACACTGACGCAGTTCAGGCCGTAGGCCACATGCCCGTAGATGTTAATGACATGAATATAGATATGCTCTCCATGTCCGGCCATAAGTTCCACGCCCCCAAGGGCATCGGCGTGCTTTATGCAAAGCGCAATATGCCTCTGTTCAATATTATTGAAGGCGGCGCACAGGAGCGCGGCAAGCGTGCAGGTACAGAGAACGTTGCCGGCATAATGGCAATGGCAGCAGCTCTAAAGGATTCCTGCGAGCACATGGAGGAGAACACCGCAAAGATTATCCCCATGCGTGACAAGCTCTTTACCGAGCTTTCCAAGATACCCCACAGCAAGATTAACGGCAGCCTTGAGCATCATGTCCCCGGCACGGTAAACATGTGCTTTGAGGGCATTGAGGGTGAAAGCCTTCTGCTTATGCTTGATGCAAACGGCATCTGCGCCTCTTCCGGCTCTGCCTGCACATCCGGCTCTCTTGACCCCAGCCATGTGCTTTTGAGCATAGGGCTTCCCCACGAGGTAGCCCACGGTTCTCTCCGTCTTTCCATCGGTGAATATAACACCATGGAGGAGATTGACCACATTATAGAGGTAGTTCCCAAGGTAGTCGAGAAGCTCAGAGACATGTCCCCCGTTTGGGATGAGCTCCAGAAGGGTCAGCGTCCCCATATCATATAATCAACAGTCTTTATATATACAGGAGGTAACAAATTATGGCATTATATAGTGATAAGGTAATGGATCATTTCCAGAATCCCCGTAACGTAGGTAAGCTGGACGACGCCAGCGGCATAGGTGAGGTCGGCAATGTAAAGTGCGGCGACATTATGCGTATGTACATCAAGGTTGATGATAACGGTATTATCACCGACTGCAAATTCAACACTTTCGGCTGCGGAAGCGCTATTGCAACAAGCTCCATGGCAACCGAGCTTATAAAGGGTAAATCCGTTGAGGAGGCACTTAACCTCTCCAATCAGGCTGTTGTAGAGGCTCTGGACGGTCTGCCCGCCCACAAGATACACTGCTCTGTTCTGGCAGAGGAGGCAGTCCGCGCCGCGGTCAAGGATTACTATGACAAGAACGGCATTGAGTACGACCCCGAGGACTTCCCTGTTCACAACTGTGAGCACTGCGAGTGATTTAAATTTACGTCCCCACAAAAAAAATTACATTTTCACTGAGCGGTTAGTGAAAAATGCCCCCTGATGCCAAGCATCAGGGGGATTATTATTTCTGATTTAAAACCTGCAAAACTCAGAAAAATAAAATTTCGCACGAAAAAAGCGGCACCGCTTACGCCGTGCCGCTTCTCACAATCTTTTATCTCTTTCTGCTGTGTTTGCTCTTATAGCGGTTAGACCGTGCAACCTGAATACCGAAAACGGTGATACAGCCTGCAATTACAAGCAGAACCGCAACTATAATAAGCTTTATTATTTTAAGGCCTGCATTGTCTTTCACCGTAGCCTGATACTCAATTTCTCTTGAGGTTTCATAGCCGCAGGTGGTGCACACGCCTTTTTCAATACCGGGGCCTTTTTTGGAGGCTTTCTTTACGGTTTTCCATTCGAAATTATGTTCTTCTTTTTCGGAAACCTCACCGCAGGCGCACTTGTGCCAGTGGTATCTGGAATTGGTAAACCACTTCTCGGAAAACTCATGTACATGCTCTTCTTCCGGCTTTTCTGTCTCAGGCTCCTTATTTTCCGGCTTTGCGCTGGGGCTGGGTGAAGGGCTGGGAGTAGCTTCGGGGGTAGGTGTGGGC
>JAHHRQ010000072.1 GCA_020025715.1 Oscillospiraceae bacterium
ACACCCAGAAGATTTGCCATTTCTTCCTGAGTGAGTTCTTTCTTCTTGCGGTATTTTCTGATTACTTCTCCTATCATCATATTAAATCACCTTTTTAAAAATCTCAGGGCCCTTGCAGAAATTATATTAACATGAGCGGTTTGGAAAAGATAGTGAATATCCGTTAACTGATACTTAAAAAAATTAACCTGCGTTCAAAAAAGCTGCTTTGCCAACCGGCAAAGCAGCTTTAAAATCAGTCTTTATATACTCTGGGGACACGTTTTGAAACGGCACATAAAAGCTCGTAGGGGATAGTTCCGGCGGCATCGGAAATGTTGTAAATACTGTTATTTTCTCCGAAAATTTCCACTTCACTTCCCACATCCACCTGAGGCAGATCACTCAGATCAATCATGCACATGTCCATGCAGATACTTCCTCTCTGGGGAGCAAAGCCGCCGGAAACGGCGTAAGAGCATTTGTTGGAGCTTATTCTGGGCAGACCGTCTGCATAACCGATAGCCAGCACACCAATGCGCTCCTTTTTGTCGGTAACGTAGCGGCGGCCGTAGCTTACGGAAGTGCCGGGCTCATAAATCTTAATGGTGCTGACGGTTGTAACAAGGCGCATACAGGGTTTTAAACCAAGCTTGCCCTTAGAGTCACCGTAGCCGTAGAGCAAAAGTCCGGGGCGCACCATATCCAGAGCCATTTCCGGATAATTTAAGGTTGCACCGCTGTTTGCACAGTGGCGTATTTCAAAATGAATATCGCCTTTTTTACCTAAATCCTCAATAAAGCTTGTGAAAAGCTTAAACTGTTCTCTGGTGTATTCCTCATTTTCCTCGCCCTCTTCGTCGGAAACGGCGAAGTGAGTGTAAATTCCCTCGTGAATAAGACCGGGCAGACGGCAGGCGGAAATTACATTTTTAAGCCCCTCTTCATAGTGATCACCGGAGCAGAGAAAACCGAGACGGGACATGCCGGTATCGAGCTTAATATGAATTTTAAGCTCTTTTCCCAGCTTTGATGCAGCCGCAGAATATTCTTCTGCCTTTGCAAGACAGGAAATGGTCTGGCTTATGTTGTTGTCAATCAGGGTTTCGGTGTATTTGGGAGGGGTGTGACCCAAAATCAGAATAGGCATGGTAATGCCGCCCTGACGCAGCTCCATAGCCTCATCAAGACATGAAACCGCCAGATAGTCGGCCCCCGCCTCCTGAAGCATCATGGATACAGGCAGAGCACCGTGACCGTAGGCATCAGCCTTGACAACGCCCAGAAAACGGCAGCCATGAGGCAGAGTAGCTCTTATGGCATCATAATTGCTTTTTATATTTTTGAGGCTGATTTCAGCCCATGTTCTCTTTTGAAGATCGTCCATTTATTTTTACTCCTTTGTCCAGTTTTCAATTTGACAAAAAACTTTAACCTGTCCTTCACTTATAAGCTCTGCTTTCTGAGGAATCATGTTTAGAGAATTGAACCATACCCTGACAGTAAGGTGCTCGTCACAGCTCAGCTCATAAACAACAGAATTGTCCTCCTCCCACCAGCTCTCAATGTGACCGCTTTTAAGAGCCTGAGTGAGAGAGGGGAGAGCAGTCATGGGGCTTAGACCGTACTTGTCCAGATCGCCGGTATCAATAATAATCTCTCCGTACTCCAGTGCAGAGCTTCCGGGCTTAACATGTCCAGTAACACCGGAAATTGAATCCGGCTTTAAAACCTTCACCTCAGCACCCTCAGACCCCTCAGAATAACTGAGAATGAAATCCACGCTTCTGTCCTCGTACTCACAGCGCAGCTGAGAGGTAAAGGACAGGGAAGTGCTGCCGGCAAGCTCAGTAGAAAATTGTTCAAAGCGCTCTGCCTGAGCCCTGCCGCCGCAAGATGAAAGCAGCAGACAGAAAATCAGAACCAGAGGCAGGCATAGTCTTTTCATAGCGCCCTCCAAATTAAGTTTGCTAAAGTCTATGCAACGAGTTTAATTATAATCACCTTTAAGCCATTAGTCAAATGCTGATTTTGTAGCAAATTCCAAAGTTTCTCTTGAAAATTTGGTTATAATGTGCTAAACTTGAAAACGCTATGAACGGGAATATAGTATTGAGACAGCTTTCAGAGAATAAGGGTCATCGGCTGTGAGCCCTTTGAGCTGCAGATGCTTAGTTCGCCCGGGAGCTCCGGCCAATCACCGGCGTCAGAGCGCGTTAAGCTCCTTAAGTGCGGCGAGAGCCGAATTTGGGTGGTACCGCGGAAGCTATGCTTTCGTCCCTTTGGAGGGACGGAGGCTTTTTTTATTTTCAGGATAAGGAGAAAATTATGAAAGAACTTATGCAGAGCCTTAGAGAAAGCTCAATTAAGGCTATTTTGGAATGCGAAAGTGCTGAATTGCTGGAACAGCTCAGAGTTAAATATCTGGGTAAAAAGGGTGAACTCACCGGTATTCTGCGCCAGATGGGTAAACTCTCCGCAGAGGAGCGCCCCGCAATGGGTCAGCTTGCAAACAAGCTGAGAGCCGATATAGAGGAAGCTATCGATAAGAGAAAGAGCGAGATCAGCGCCCTGATGCTTGAGAAAAAGCTGGAGGATGAGGCTCTTGACGTCACTATGCCGGGAGAGAAAGCCGCTCTCGGTCACAAGCACCCCATGTATAATGTTCTCGATCAGATTAAGGATATATTTATAGGAATGGGCTTTGAGATTGTTGACGGTCCTGAGGTTGAGCAGGCTGATTACAACTTCTCCAAGCTTAACATTGAAGAAGGCCACCCCTCCAGAGAGTGGACCGATACCTTCTACTTTACCCCTGACAGCAATATTCTTCTCCGTACTCAGACCTCTCCCATGCAGATTCATGCAATGGAGACCAGAGAGCTGCCTATCCGTATAATCGCACCCGGCAGAGTTTACCGTAAGGATGAGGTTGACGCAACCCACTCTCCCATGTTCCACCAGATAGAGGGTATGGTTATTGATAAGGGCGTTACCATGTCCGACCTTAAGGCAACTTTGAACTTGGTTGTTGAAAAGATTTACGGAAAGGGCACCGTTACCCGTTTCCGTCCTCATCATTTCCCCTTCACCGAGCCCAGCTGCGAGATGGACATTCAGTGCCACAAGTGCGGCGGTAAGGGCTGCCCCACCTGCAAGGGCGAGGGCTGGATTGAGGTTCTCGGTGCAGGTATGGTTCACCCCAAGGTTCTGGCCGGCTGCGGAATTGACCCGGATGTATATTCCGGCTGGGCATTCGGTATGGGCCTTGAGCGTCTGGCTCTGGGTGAATACAAGATTACAGATATGCGCCTGATATTCGAAAACGACGTCAGGTTCCTTGAGCAGTTCTAAGGAGGCAGTTAAATGAAATTATCAAGAAAATGGCTGAACGAGTTTGTTGATTTAAGCCTTGATGAATATAACGACAGAGACTTTGCCGAGGCAATGACCATTTCCGGCTCCAAGGTTGAAGTAACCGAGGACCTGAGCGAGAGTATGAAGAATGTTAAGGTGGGAAAAATTCTCACTCTTGAAAAGCACCCCGATTCCGACCATATGCTGGTTCTGACTCTGGATGTGGGCGAGGATGAGCCTGTACAGATATGCACCGGCGCATGGAACGTCCATGTAGGCGACCTTGTTCCCGCAGCTCTCCACAAATCTCTGCTCCCCGGCGGAATTAAAATCACCTCCGGCAAGCTCCGCGGCGTTAAGTCCGAGGGTATGCTCTGCTCCATAAAGGAACTGGACATCACCGAGCATGACTATGATTATGCAGCAATCAAGCCCGCTGCAATTCTGGGCGACTACAAGGCTATTGACCCTGCAAAGCCCTCTATCCCTGCTGATATTAAGGCCGGCGACAAAATCTTTGGTTCTGTTGTTGCAGCAGAGGTTGAGAAGGTTGAAAACGCCGGAATGAAGCTGTGGAAATGCACCCTTAATATGGGAGACAGCAGCGCAGAAACCGTTTCCGACTGCCAGAATATCCACGAAGGCAATCTGGTAGCTTACGATACAAAGAAAGATAACATCTGCTCTCTTGAGGACCTCCACGCAAAGCAGGAGGAGTTCCCCCACTGCATTGCAGACGGTATTTTCGTTCTCCACGAGGATGTAAAGCCCGGTGATGACATTGCCGAGATGCTGGGCCGTGACGACCATGTTGTTGAGTACGAGATTACACCCAACCGTCCCGACTGCCTCAGCGTTTTAGGTCTTGCCCTTGAAGCTGCATGCACCTTCAACAAGGAGCTTAAGCTGCACGAGCCTGTTGTAAAGGGCGGCGCCGGCGGCAATGTAAACGACATGGCTAAGGTTTACATTGAAAACCCCGAGCTGTGCAAGCGTTACAGCGCCAGAATGGTAAAGAATGTTAAAATCGGCCCCTCTCCTGCATGGATGCGTGAGCGCCTCCGTAATTCAGGTGTACGGCCTATAAATAACATTGTTGATATTACAAACTATGTAATGCTGGAGTACGGCCAGCCTATGCACGCCTTTGATTTCTCCTGCGTTGAGGGCGGAGAAATTCACGTCCGCTGTGCAAAGGAAGGCGAGGTCATCAGAACTCTTGACGGAAATGAGAGAGCTCTCAGCACCTCCATGCTCTGCATCTGCGACAAGAATAAGCCTGTTGGCGTTGCCGGTGTAATGGGCGGCGAGAACAGCGAAATCGTCGGCGATACCGCTATGGTTCTCTTTGAAAGCGCAAACTTTAACGGCACTTCTATCAGGAGAACCGCTAATGCTCTGGGTATGCGTACTGACGCTTCTTCCCGCTTTGAGAAGGGACTTGACGCTGAGAATACTATGAGAGCACTTCAGCGCGCATGTGAGCTTATTGAGCTTCTGGGCGCAGGCGAAGTTGTTGACGGTGTTATTGATGTTTACCCCGAAGGCTTCAACCAGACTGTTGTTAAGCTGGAGCCTAAGAAAATAAATGCTCTGCTTGGTACCGATATTGACGAGGAGACTATGCGTAAAATTCTCCTGGATCTGCGCTTTGAGCTGGACGGAGATAATATCCTTGTTCCTTCATGGCGTTCCGACGTTGAGCATTACTCCGACATTGCAGAGGAAGTAGCAAGATTCTACGGCTACAACGAAATCCCCACCCGCTTCACCGGTGCAATTTCCACCTGCGGCGGTTTCAGTCCTATCCAGAGCTGTGAGAGAAGAGTGGGCGAGATCTGCCGCAGCATGGGTCTTGACGAGATTATAACCTACTCCTTCATAAGCCCCAGCTACTATGACAATATCCGTATGCCCAAGGATTCTCCCCTGAGAGACAGCCTGCGCATACTCAATCCTCTGGGCGAAGATACTTCCATAATGAGAACTACTGTTCTGCCCTCCATGCTGGAAATCCTCACCAGAAACTACAACTTCCGCAACAAGTCCGCAGCTCTCTACGAGATAGGCAAGATTTATCTCAAGCGTCCTGACGGTCTTGCAGACGAACCCAAGGTAGTTTCCATCGGTGCTTACGGCCCCAACATGAACTTCTTTGTTATTAAGGGCTGGATTGAGGAGCTGCTGGGCGGTATATGCGACGGCAGACTTCACTTTGAAGCTGAGAAGGAAAATCCCTCCTATCACCCCGGCCGCTGCGCTAAGGTATGGGTTGGCGATAAGTATATCGGCGTATTCGGTCAGATTCATCCCGCAGTTGCAGAAAACTACGGTGTAGACGCAGAGCTTTACTGCGCTGAGCTGAGCTTTGACGCAATGTTTGAGGTTAAGGGTGCAATTCCCGTATACAAGGCTCTGCCACGCTTCCCCTCTGTTACCAGAGACATCGCTGTTGTATGCGATAAGGAAGTTCCCGCAGGCGATATGATAGACTGCATCATGGCTGATTCCGGCTCTTACCTTAAGGACTGCACCGTTTTTGACGTTTACACCGGACATCATGTAGCCGAGGGTAAAAAGTCTGTTGCATTCTCTCTGACTATGCGCGCAGACGACCAGACCCTTACCGACGAACACGCCGAGGAGACTGTAAAGAAAGCTCTCAGCACACTTAAAGAGCATTTCAATGCGGAAATCAGATAAAGTCGATTAAATTATAATTCTTAAGAAAAATTTATAAATTTATAAAGAATTTCGACTTTACATGAGCGTTTTATCTGGTATAATATGTATAAATAACAAAAGGGAGGGGACATCATGGAAGATGTAACAAGAAAATTCACAGCGCTTGACAGCAGGGCCGAGATGAGAGAGATTCTTTCCTCCGTGTATAACTCCCTCATGGTTAAGGGCTACAACCCAATAAACCAGATAGTGGGCTATATACTCTCCGAGGACCCTACTTATATTACTAACTATAATAATGCTCGCACGCTCATAACCCGTCTTGACAGAGATGAGCTGCTGCAGGAGCTTCTTAAATCCTATCTGGATAAATAAAGCGTAATGAGTTTATAACCACCGGCTGAGCCGGTGGTTATTTTTTATAGCAATGCTCCATGCAAAACGGAAAAAATTCTCCCTCCTTGAAAAAATAAGCTGCGATGTGATAAAATAAAGAAAAAAATTTGAGGATAAGCTATGGAAAACAGAGAAATAAATACATACCGTCTTTGCTCGTCAGACGAGCTTGATATTACAAAAACCTTTGAGTGCGGACAGTGCTTCCGCTGGAACGCAGATGAAAAGGGTGTATACAGAGGCGTAGCGTTCGGAAAGGCCGCAAGAGTGTGGAATGACGGGGGAGAGGTTTATATTTCCACCGATGCCCCTCTTACGATGTGGCTTGACTACTTTGACCTGCACCGGGATTACAGAGAAATGAGCCGTTTTGACGGCGGTGAATATCTGGATAAATGTGTTGAATACGGCATGGGCATTAGAATACTCAATCAGGAGCCTTGGGAGGCTCTGTGCTCATTTATAATTTCCCAGTGCAACAATATAACAAGAATAAAGGGAATTGTTGAAAAGCTCTGTGCGCTTTTCGGAGATGAGATTGATTTTGAGGGGGAAAAGTATTACAGCTTTCCACAGCCGCAGTGCCTTGCAGTTTTAAGTCCTGAGGATTTAGCGCCCCTGCGTTCAGGTTACAGAGCGCCGTATATAATTAAAGCGGCAGAAAGCATAGTAAACGGGGATATTGATCTGGATGCCCTTATTGACTGCTCATACACTGAGGCTAAAAAAGCTTTGCTGTCTCTCACGGGAGTAGGGGAGAAGGTTGCAAACTGTGTTGTTCTCTTCGGACTTCGGCATATGGAAGGTTTTCCTATTGATGTGTGGATAAAGCGGGCGCTTAAGGAACATTTCCCGCCGGACTTTAAGCCTGAGACTCTGGGGGAGTATGCAGGCCTTGCACAGCAGTATATTTTTTACTACGCAAGAGAAAATAAAGACGGTGTTCCTGAAAAAGTGAAAAATGAACAGAAAAAGACGAAAAATGTATGAAAATTTTAAATAATTTTATTGTTGACATTTGAATTAAATCTGTTAAAATGGAAAAAATAAAAAATTCTCCTGTAATGATAAACTGGGGAGTTTATAAAGATAATTGAGAAGGGGTTTTTACGATGGATCTTGATAAGCTGTATTCCGAACGCTTTATAGGCGAAGGCCTGACTTTTGATGATGTACTCCTGGTTCCCGCTGAGAGTAATGTTTTACCTGCAGATGTGGACCTGAGCACACATCTGACCAAGAAGATCAAACTTAACATCCCTGTTATGAGTGCCGCTATGGACACTGTAACCGAGTACCGTATGGCTATTGCCATTGCCCGTGAAGGCGGTATCGGTGTTATTCACAAGAACATGGACATTGATTCTCAGGCTGAGCAGGTTGATCTTGTTAAACGTTCTGAGAACGGCGTTATCACCAAGCCCTTTTTCCTCAAGGCCGGTCACAGCCTCGGCGATGCTGACGCTCTGATGGCAAAGTTCCGTATTTCCGGCGTTCCCATAGTTGATGACGAGGGTAAGCTTGTCGGTATTATCACCAACCGCGACATGAAGTTCGAGTCTGATATGAGCCGCCGCATTGACGAGGTAATGACCAAGGAAGGCCTTGTTACCGGTCGCGTCGGAACCACTCTGGAGGAGGCAAAGAGAATTCTCCAGAAGCACAGAATTGAGAAGCTTCCCATTGTTGACTCCGACAATAAGCTCTGCGGCCTTATCACCATTAAGGACATTGAGAAGGTTATCAAGTACCCCAACGCCGCAAAGGATGCAGAGGGCAGACTGCTCTGCGCTGCTGCTATCGGCGCTACCAAAGACGTTCTGGACAGAGCAGGCGCACTTATAAGCGCAGGTGCAGACGTTCTGGTTCTGGACTCCGCCCACGGTCACTCCGCAAACATCATGCGTTCTGTTTCTCTCGTTAAAGAGAAATTCCCCGACATCCAGCTTATTGCCGGTAACGTCGCTACCCCCGAAGCCACTGAGGCTCTTATTAAGGCCGGCGCTGACTGCGTAAAGGTCGGTATAGGCCCCGGCGCTATCTGCACCACCAGAGTTGTTGCAGGTATCGGTGTTCCTCAGATCACTGCTGTTCTCCAGTGTGCTGCAATGGGCGCAAAGTACGGTGTTCCCGTAATCGCAGACGGCGGTATCAAGTACTCCGGCGATATTGTTAAGGCAATCGCTGCCGGTGCAAGCGTTGTTATGATGGGCTCCATGCTGGCAGGCTGCGAAGAGGCCCCCGGCGATACCGAAGTATATCAGGGACGTCAGTTCAAGGTATACCGCGGCATGGGCAGCCTTGGCGCAATGCAGAAGGGCTCCAAGGACAGATACTTCCAGGAGAGCAACAAGAAGCTGGTTCCCGAAGGCGTCGAAGGCAGAGTTCCTTTCCGCGGCCCCGCTTCCGAGACTGTTTACCAGATGATGGGCGGTCTGAGAGCAGGTATGGGTTACTGCGGCGCTCCCACTATCAACGATCTGCGCACCAATAGCAAGTTTGTCCGCATCACCGGTGCAGGACTTAAGGAGAGCCACCCCCACGATATTTACATCACCAAGGAAGCTCCCAACTACTCCAGCAACTTATAATTTATAAAAAATATTTGAGATATAAGAAACGGTGCAGTCCGCTTGGACTGCACCGTTTTTCGTTTTTTATGTTATTATCAGCACTTTGATTTGAGATATTCCAATGCTGCTGTCGGTTCCTCTCTTAAACGTACCAGCAACTGATATGCTTCTACTTCTGACATATGATAGGTTTCCACAAGCTTTTCGGCTGTATATCCTTGCTCTGTCACCTTGTTTCCTCTTTCCTGTTCCAGTCTGCGGTATCGCTGAAAATTCCGGAATTCATCAAAAATATCATCATATCGGGAAAACAGGGCAACCACATTTGCGGCCTGATTTTCTGAATACCCATATACACGCTGTATAAAACGCCGCATTAAATCACTATCCGTACTTGCATGTGCAGCTGCCGTCATTCTTATATCAAATTTCTTTTTTATATGTTCTACCAGACTATCTTCATCTTCCTGCTCTTCTGTATACCATAGGTATC
>JAHHRQ010000073.1 GCA_020025715.1 Oscillospiraceae bacterium
TACGCCAAGGAAAACGGAGAATTCGATGTTGCTTTTGCCATTGCGGCTATTTTAATGATTCTGACGGTTTTGATTAACCTCGCCTCATCTCTGGTAGAAGCCCATTTCAGGAAAAGGAGAAAGATATGAGTGATATAATTTCCGTCAAGGATCTGTGCCTGTGGTACGGCGAACATCAGGCTTTAAAAAACATTTCAATCGGCATACCCGAACACCGGATAACCGCTTTAATAGGCCCCTCCGGCTGCGGTAAATCCACCTTTCTTAAAACTCTTAACAGAATGAATGATCTGATTACGGGAGTGAAAATTACAGGTGAGGTTCTTTATTCCGGAAAAAACATTTTCGACTGGAACGTAAACCAGCTGAGAAAAGAAGTGGGAATGGTGTTCCAGAAGCCAAATCCCTTCCCCATGAGCATATATGACAACATCGCCTACGGCCCCAGAACCCACGGCATACGAAACCGGGCAAAACTTGACGAAATCGTAGAGGAGTCATTAAAGGGAGCCGCAATCTGGGATGAAGTTAAAGACAGGCTTAAGAAAAACGCTCTGGGGCTCTCCGGCGGTCAGCAGCAGAGGCTGTGCATTGCAAGAGCTTTGGCGGTTGAGCCGAAAGTTCTGCTTATGGATGAACCCACCTCCGCCCTTGACCCTATATCCACCTCACACATTGAAGACCTTGCAATAGAGCTAAAGCAGAAATACACAATAGTAATGGTTACCCACAACATGCAGCAGGCGGCACGAATTTCAGATAATACCGCTTTCTTCCTTCTCGGTGATCTGATTGAGTGCCAAAGCACAGAAGATTTGTTCTCACAGCCTAAGGACAAGCGCACGGAAGACTACATAACAGGTAGGTTCGGATAATGAGAAACCGTTTAGATGAACAGTTAGGCATACTCCATAAAAAGATGATTGAAATGAGCTCCATGTGTGAAACCATGATTGCCCGAGCCTCCCGCGCCCTGCTTGACATGGACACTGGCCTTGCCGAGCAGGTGGTAAAAGACGGAGAGGGCATATACCGCTTCGAGCGGGAAATTGAGGCTGACTGCGTGAGAATTCTGCTCCAGCAGCAGCCGGTGGCGGGAGATCTGCGGCAGATTTCCGCCGCCCTTAAAATGGTAACCGACATTGAGCGCATAGGCGTTCAGGCAGAGGATATAGCGGAAATCATTCCCTTTCTCCGCTGGCATGAACTGGATAACTGCGATATTATCCGGAACATGGCAAAGGCCGCCATACAAATGGTCACTCAGAGCATAGACGCATTTGTAAAGGCAGATACAGTCCTTGCTCAGGATGTGATTGCACAGGACGACATAGTAGATGATTATTTTCTCCAAATGAAGAAGCTTCTCATTGGCATGATTGCAGAAAATCCGGGAAACGGAGAGTTTGCTCTTGACCTTTTAATGATTTCAAAGTATTTTGAACGTATAGGAGATCACGCAGTAAACATTGCAGAATGGGTTATTTATTCTGTAACAGGTCAATGGAAAGGAGAAAGTACATGATCTGGTGTGTTGAAGATGACACAAGCACAAGAGAAATAGAATTATACACATTGAATTCAACCGGATTTGAAGCGCGGGGGTTTGATAACGGCACTTCATTCTGGGAAGCAATTCAGAAAGAACATCCGGATCTGGTTATTCTGGATGTTATGCTCCCCGGAGTTGACGGAGTGGAGCTGCTGAGACGGATGCGTAAAAGCGCCGACCTGCACTGTATTCCGGTGATTATGGCTACTGCCAAAGGAGCCGAGTATGACAAAATTCAAAGCCTTGACTTAGGCGCAGACGACTATCTGGTAAAACCTTTTGGAATGATGGAAATGGTTTCAAGAATAAAAGCAGTGCTGCGCAGATGTAAGCCCGATGATTCCCCCCGTCTGCTCAAAGGCGGAGATGTTGAGGTAAACCTTGACGAAAGAACGGTCACGGTAAAGGGTGTCAGGGTTAATTTAACCTACAAGGAATTTGAGCTTCTGCGCATATTTATGTCTCATCCCGGCATTGCTTTCAGCCGTGACCAGCTGTTCGCTCAGGTATGGAATATTGACTACATGGGCGACAGCCGCACTCTGGACATGCACATTCGCACGCTGAGAGTGAAGCTCGGGGATGCGGGAAAGTATATAGAAACAGTTCGCAACGTGGGCTACCGCTGGGAGGTTCCCGATGACAAGTAAAATTTTCCGCTCCATATTTATCGCGGTGGTGCTGGTTCTGCTTGTAACTCTGGTTATAATTACCGGCTGTATGAGCAGCTATTTTGACACCGTTCAGCAGAATGAGCTGCGGGACGAGCTGGAAATTGCAGCCTCAGCTACGGAAAAGCTGGGCGTTCCATATCTGGAGGCGCTGAAATCCGACCGCTACCGCCTCACATGGATTGCAGGAAACGGAGACATTCTCTACGATACCGATGTGGATTCCGGCAGCATGGAAAACCACACCGACCGGGAGGAAGTGCAGGAGGCCGTTAAAACCGGTTCCGGCAGCAGCTACCGCTATTCCTCAACCCTTACGGAAAAGACTCTGTACGAGGCTGTAAAGCTCAGTGACGGTTCTGTACTCAGAATTTCAGTGAGCCACGCCACAACCCTGCTTCTGGTTGCAGGTATGCTCCAGCCTATTATAATTATCTTTGTTCTTGCCGTTGTGCTCTCCATGATTCTGGCAACACGAATGGCGAAAAACATTGTAAAGCCCTTTAATCATCTGGATCTTGAGCACCCCATGGAAAACGACACCTATGAGGAGTTGTCTCCGCTGCTGAACAGAATTCACTCTCAGCACAAGCAGATAGATAAGCAGATAAGACAACTGCAATGGAAAAAGGATGAATTCAACCAGATCATTGAGCAGATGGAAGAGGGCCTTGTACTCCTTGATGATAATGGTACTATTCTCAGCATAAACCCCGCCGCAAAGGAGATTTTCAAAACCGGTGCATTTTGCGTAGGGCAGGATTTTCTCACCGTTGACCGCAGCAGTGAATTATCTCAGGCTATGGATCGAGTCAATGAAAACGGTCATGAGGAATTGCGGATTTCCCGCAGCGGCAGAGAATATCAGGTTAATATAAGCCGAATAACTACGGAAGATCACATTTCAGGCTCCGTCCTGCTTGCCTTTGATGTAACCGAGCAGGCATCCGCCGAGCGCAGCCGGCAGGAATTCACTGCCAATGTCTCCCACGAGCTTAAAACCCCTCTCCAGTCCATTATCGGCAGTGCAGAACTTATTGAAAACGGCATTATGAAGCCGGAGGACATCCCCAGATTTGCAGGCAACATCCGAAAAGAAAGCGGCAGACTTGTAAATTTAATTGATGATATAATCCGCCTTTCTCAGCTTGATGAGGGCGGCAGTATGCCAATGGAGAATGTAAACCTTGCCGATCTTACAGATGAAGTTTTTTCCGTTCTCCGCTCCTCGGCTGACATTCAGAATATCACCATGACCGCAAGCGGCAGCGCAGAGCTTTTCGGCGTAAAGCGGCTTCTTTTCGAGATGCTGTATAACCTCTGCGATAACGCAATTAAATACAACAAGCCCGATGGACGGGTAGATGTAGCAATAAGCAGTACAGATAAAAATGTTACAATTTCCGTTTCCGATACAGGCGTGGGAATTCCAGACGACCATCAGAGCCGGGTCTTTGAGCGCTTTTATCGGGTGGATAAAAGCCATTCAAAGCAGTCCGGCGGTACAGGCTTAGGACTTTCCATAGTTAAGCATGTGGTGCAGTATCACCACGGAACAATAAAGCTTGAAAGCCGTGAAAATTCCGGCACCACAATTACCGCCGTTTTCCCCATAGAAAAATAAAAAAATCCGTGAAGAACTCATCGTCCTTCACGGATTTTAATTTTAAATCAGAATGCAATCTTCATAAACAATGCCACACAGCACAGTACAAGAGTCATGGGAACATAGACGTAACGGCCTATACCGTACCACAGCTCTCCGCGTTTTTTGCCGCCGCCACGGTTAATTTCGGCCAAAAAGTCTTCCTTTTTCATTACCCAGAACCATGAAACCGCACCAAGGAGGGCACCGATAGGAATAATGTATATGGAAACGAAGTCCATCCACGGTCCCCACTGGAAGATAGCCTCCATATTAAGACCGAAGCCAAGGCAGATAGCGCCGATTATAACCAGAATCCAGTTGCGCTTGAGCTTGGGGAACTTGTGCATTAAAGACTCGCCCACTGCCTCAAACATATTCTGCAAAGAGCTTACGCCTGCAAAAATCATTGCTATGTAAAGGATAATGGTGAACAGCCTTCCCAGAGGAATATCCTTGAGAATGGTAGGCAGAGAGACAAAAAGAAGGCTCGGGCCTGCGGCCTTGTCTATATCATAGACGAAGCAGGCAGGGAGAATTACAACCGCTGCAACAACTGCCGCCAGAGTGTCGAAAAATCCTGTTCTTCCCGCCAGGGGCACAACGCTCTCCTTATCGTCAAGATAAGCGCCGTAAACAATCATACCGCTTCCCGTTATGGAAAGGGAGAAGAAAGCCTGACCCATTGCGGTAATCCAGACCATAGGATTTTTTAAAGCCTCCCAGTCGGGAATAAACATAAAGCGGTAACCTGCCGCTGCACCGGGCAGGAAAGCCACACGGATAGCCAGTATAAGGAAAATAATGAAGAACACAGGCATCATTATTTTATTTGTCTTTTCTATGCTCTTCGCACCCAGAAACAGGGTAAGCAGAGTGGCAACTACAACTATAATATGATAAGGAACAACGGAATGGGTATTCATTGCAAAGCTGTCAAACCACATTCCCGGATCAACTTCCATAATCATACCGGTAAGAGAGTCGCAGAGGGCTTTGAGAACGTAAGAAACGATAACAGCGTAGCCAACAGCAATGCACATGGAGCCTGCAAGAGGAAGCCATGCAAGGATACCGCCTGCCTTCCCCATTTTTTTACCACGGGTAGACCATGCGTTAGCATAAGAACCGAGAGTACCGGTTTTGGCTCTGCGTCCTACGGCAAATTCTGCCGGCAGACCTACACAGCTGAATATAACCACAAAGAACAGATAGATAAGCAGGAAGGCTCCGCCGCCGTTTGAACCCATTTTATTGGGAAATCCCCAGACATTTGCCATGCCAACCGCTGAACCGACAGAAGCCAGTATAAAGCCCCAGCGGCTTGCAAAGCTTCTCTCATGTACTCTCTTTTCCATTTACTTCTCTCCTAAAAAATTTTAAAAACTTTCCTGTAATTTACATATTCTATTTAAACCATAAAAGTGCCATGGCTCATTATAGCACAATTTTTTGCGATGTAAAGCTTTATTTAATTAAATCCCAAATGAATATTTTTCATGATTATATTTTCTGCTCCCCCGGTTTTTAATTTTTACTCTTTTGCAGTTCGGTAAATCCAATAAAAATAAGCTATAATAATTATACAAAATTATATAAAACAAAAAATCTCCGTACACATGAATGTACGGAGTGATTTTTCATAATGAAATGTTTTCCTGATGTATTCTGTATGCAAGCTCAACTGCCAGCATAACAATTTTCTCTTTCTCGCTGAGCTTTACATGGCCGTTAAGACTTCTGGGGTCCCACCGGGGGTGATCCAGATTGTCTCCGGCATAAAGGAACTGGAAAAACTCAACTCCCCTGAAATCACACAGCGCCTGCATGGCAGAGCACTCCATTTCAACACACAGTGCTCCCATTTCTTTCCGGCTTTTTATCTTTTCCGCCGTCTCACGGTAAAAAGCATCTGTTGTCCATGTAACGCCCTCAACGTAATTATACCCAAGCTCACGGAGCATATTTTCAAAAAGAGCTCTGTGACGGAGGTTTACATCAATATAGTCTGAGGGCGGCGCATAGTGGTAGCTTGTGCCCTCATCGCGGAGAGCCTTCACGGGAATAATAATGCCGCAGTCCTCAATGTTTCTGTCCAGAACTCCGCAGTTGCCCAGAAGAATTATCCGCTTTGCACCCATGGCAATAATCTCTTCAAAGCTGCCTACACATGCCGGTGCACCCAGTCTGCCCTTGGCTAAAGCAATATTAACCCCTTTATATTCCGCCTCATATACAGGCCATATTCCGTCTATGTCACCGTACTGTGCAATTTCCTTTCCGTTGAGAAAAGAAACAAGCTTTTCAAAAAGTACATTTGAAAATACGGAAACCACCGTTTCAGGAAAGTTTTCTCTCCTGAAATGCACCAAATCCGGATTTATTACAGCAGTCTTGTTGCTGTCGAATTGCTCTAACAGCATAAATTTCACCTCGCATTACAGATAAGTGTTAAACTGATTTTTCCATCATAACAGTTATAAGCCCCAAAGGCAGCAAAAGGTTTTTTATAGATAAAAAGCGGTATTAGGCAAAGCCCGATACCGCTTGATACTTTACAAATCAAATTTTTATAAGCTCGTATTCTCTTGTTCCTATGCCGATCTTTTCAGCATGTTCAATTCCCTCCATCCAGCAGGTGTCGGGATGAATTCTGTGGAAGTGGTCATGGTCTGAATGGTCACCCTCATCTGCGGCAGTGCCTTTTATAACGGGCTGAGCATTAACTGCATCAGCACAGGCAACGTCAAGAGCCACAGGGTCAAAGGAGGCAAACATTCCGACGTTTGGAACTATGGCGGCGTCATTTTCACTGTGGCAGTCGCAGTTAGGAGAAACATCTATAACGAGAGAAATGTGGAAATTGGGTCTGCCGTCTATAACTGCCTTAGTGTATTCGGCAATTTTTCTGTTGAGTATAGCCCCGCTCTCCCGGTTTTTATTTACAATAGCGTCTCTCTGGCAGATTGCGAGGCAGCGTCCGCAGCCGACACACTTGTCGGTATCTATGCTTGCCTTGCCGTTTGTGACTGTGGGTGCTCCGTGAGCGCAAATTCTTGTGCACATGCCGCAGCCTATGCACTTATCCTGATTTACCTCGGGCTTACCGGAATTGTGCTGCTCCATTTTACCTGCTCTTGAGCCGCAGCCCATACCCAGATTTTTAAGAGCGCCGCCGAAGCCGGCTGTCTCATGGCCCTTAAAGTGAGTCAGAGAAATTACTATATCGGCATCCATAATGGCACTGCCGATTTTGGCCTCTTTAACGTATTCGCCGCCTTTTACCGGCACATAGGTCTCATCAAGACCTTTTATTCCGTCGGCAATAATAACCTGACAGCCGGTGGAAAGAGGAGAAAAACCATTCATAGCTGCTGTATCCAGATGGTCAAGACCGTTTTTTCGGCCGCCTACATAGAGGGTGTTGCAGTCGGTAAGAAAAGGCTTTCCGCCCCGCTCTTTTACGAAATCCGCAACGGTTTTAGCCCAGTTGGGTCTGAGAAAGGCCAGATTGCCCGGTTCACCGAAGTGCATTTTGATTGCAACAAATTTGCTGTCAAAATCAATGTCTCCCATACCGGCAGTTTTCATAAGACGGGTCAGCTTCTGTTGAAGATTTTCCCGATAGCCGGCTCTGAAATCCGCAAAATAAACTTTAGAGGCCATAGCAAACTCTCCCTTAATATTTATTGTACGTAAATATTAACACATTACGGCTTCATTTTCCAGATTTTTTTCCTCTAACCCCTGAAATAGCAAACAATTTAGTCAGAAACATGTTTGAGATCTCTAACTTATTTCCCGCTCTTAAAGCTTATTTTCCTCCTGCACAGTCTGCATAGCAGAATTTGCACTGAGGTGCTGCCACGGCAAGGCTTGCATAGTTCATCATGTTTTCCCTTGCGGGAAGATAGGTAGGGTCAAGGTCAAGGGCCGCCCGGAAGTGTCTCATGGCTCCGCTGTGGTCGTTCTGCCGCTCAAGCAGAATTCCCATAAGGTTGTGAGGTTCCGGAGCATCGGGATGCTCATACATTGCATAGCAAATATCCTGAATACATGCTGTATAGGCATTGTGGCTGAGTTGCTCTTTAACACGGTCACACAAGCTCATCAGTTCAGAGTTTTTTACTGTCTTCATATAAAGTCGCCTCTCATAAATTAAGTCCCATGCCTGCCTTGCAGACTTTGTTCTTCTTCCACTGTCATCAGTATACCATCTAAGGTATGAAAAGGGACTTAATAGAAAAAGCGCCGCATTAAATAAATGTTAGGATTTCAACGGAAAAGTCCCTAAACAGCTCAGTAAGAAATAATTTCATAGCCGTCCTCTGTTACGAGAACCTGAATCTCCCACTGGGCGGAAGGCTTGCCGTCAGAAGTATAAACCGTCCAGCCGTTTTTCTCGTCGGTAAACACATCTGCCTTACCCATGTTAATCATAGGCTCAATGGTGAATATCATGCCGGGAACCATCATCATTTCGGTACCCCGCTTTGAAACATAGCTGACCCACGGCTCTTCATGGAATTCAAGACCGATACCGTGGCCGCCGATTTCTCTAACCACGCTGTATCCGTTTTCCATTGCAAAGTCATTGACAGCCTGTCCCATATCACCGAGGAAGCCCCATGGCTTTACCTGCTCAAGGCCAACCTGAAGGCTCTGCTTTGTAACTTCCACAAGTCTCTTTTTCTCCGGTGAAACATCTCCTATGCAGAACATTCTGGATGAGTCGGAGAAGTAGCCGTTTAATATAGTAGAAGCGTCAACATTTATAATGTCACCGTCTTTTACAATCTCATCGGGAGAAGGAATACCGTGGCACACCACATTATTTATGGAAGTGCAGACACTCTTGGGAAAGCCCTGATAATTGAGAGGTGCGGGAATACCGCCCATTTTTGTGGTGACATCGTAAACCCACTTGTCAATTTCTGCCGTGCTCACGCCTGCATGAATATGTTCTGCCACATAGTCAAGCACAGCAATGTTTATCTTTGCGCTCTCCTTGATTTTATCAATCTGTTCCTGATTCTTTATTATCTCTCTGGGAGGCACTTCCGCCCCCTGATAAAAATACCCTTCAAGTTTGCTGTCAAAGGCGAGATGACAGTGTTTGTACTTTTTGCCGCTGCCGCACCAGCAGGGCTCATTTCTTCCTAATTTGCGCATAAAGCACACATCCTTTCATTTACAAAAGGAATGGGTTAATACAATCCGTTCCATTTTAAACTTTATATGCCGGATTTTACCTAAGCGATTTAGGAGCGATTTTCTCCCGAAGCTTTCGCTTAACGCCGCGCCGCACCGGATTTTCATGGTTCAATCTATACGCCATATTCTGTTTTTCCTCCGGCGTTAAAAACACCGGTGCAACTATTTTATTGTACACCAAGTATCAATTTTGCACAACACATTAGTAGCTTGCCGAAGTGATTTTTTCCTTAATTTATCCGGGATGAAAAGCGTGTTCAAGGCA
>JAHHRQ010000074.1 GCA_020025715.1 Oscillospiraceae bacterium
TCGTTTTTTCTTCAAGCTCGTCATAGCTGGGAAGATGCAGTTCCAAAGCTGCAATGTCCTTGGTGAGGCTTTCCTGTTCAGTTACAGTTTTCTTTGCCTCATTAAGAGTGGTTTCGGCTTTCCGGAATTCATCAGTCTTAGTTTTTAAATTTGTCTCGTTTTCGGTCAGCAGAGTTTTTGCTTTGTTATAGCTTTCTGCCTTTGCAAGCTCTCCTGTAAGCTTTTCAAGCTCTTTTTCGGTCTTTTTAAGCTTTGTTTCAAGCTTTTCCTGCTCTGCCGTATCTTCCGCCAGGAGTCTCCGGAACAGCTCCATAAGCTCTGCGGCAGGAAGTTCGCCTTCTTTTGCTTTTTTAACCTCCGGCGCTGAAAGAGAATCTTCATCGCAGACTATGCCGCCGATATACTGGCTGATACTTTGTGCTGCATTATTTCGCTGCTCCCTCACATCTGATGTTTTCTCTTTCAGACTGTTTTGCAGGGTAACATATCTTCCTGTACCGAATATATCACGGAAAACCTTCTGACGCTCCTTGGTATCCGCCTGAAGCAGCTTTCTGAACTCTCCCTGTGAAATCATAGCCACCTGAGAAAACTGCTCTCTGGTAAGGCCTATAATCTCACGTATAGCTTTATCTACTTCCTTGAGCTTTGTAACCACACGCCCGTCGGGATAAGTAAGTACAGCATCCGCCGCCTGTCTGGTGGTGCCTGTGCCTCTGGCTTTTGCCCGCTCATATTCGGGATTTCGTTTCACGGTATACACTTTACCGCCGTGGTTGAAGGTCATTTCAACGTATGTAAGGTCGGTTGGTTTTGCATATTTTGAGCGGAGCATACCCGCATCACGATTATCTCCGCTGGCCTCTCCGAACAGAGCAAAGGTTATCGCGTCAAATATAGTTGTTTTACCTGCACCCGTGTCACCGGTAATGAGATAAAGCCCGCTTTCGCCTAAGGTTTCAAAATCAAGCTCCTGTACCTCAGCATATGGGCCAAAGCCGGAAACAGTTAATTTAAGCGGTCTCATAAATTATCCTCCCAGATTGACTCTATAAGTGACAGCGAAAATTCTTTCTGTTTATCGCCCATGGGCCGGTTATTTTGCTTTTCGTACAGCTCCTCAAAAAGCTCAAGGGGCGATTTGCGCTGCACTTGTTCAGCCCCATCAATGAGCTGATTTGAGCGGGTTCTTTTATTATCATAGCTCAGCTTCATTATATTCGGATATACAATTCTAAGCTTTCCTATTGCCTCGGGAATATCTTCTTCATCGGTGAGAAGCACATGATAATAATCCTCCCGCTCCATATTCTGATAAAATGCCTTATCTGTTACTTCCTCAAAAGTTCCCCTTATCTGCTGCATATCGTGCTTGGGAATTAGGGGTACAAGTCTTAATTCTAGCTTTCCCTTTTCTCCCATTTCAACTACGGTAACGCTTTTATAATGGCCTGCTTCTGAGAAAGAATATTTTAACGGCGTGCCGCAGTAACGGATTCTGCCGGAGCCTATATTCTGGGGGCCGTGTATGTGTCCCAATGCCACATAATCGAAATCATCAAACACTGATGCGTCTACATTATCCGTTCCGCCTACTGAAAGCTCCTCCGATTCGCAGGTTTCCGCACCTGTAACAAACTGGTGTGTTACAATCACATTTCGCTCTGTTTTATTAACTGACATATGCTTAACTGCCGCACGAACTGCGTCAGTATAGCTTTCAATGTTATCATCCGGAAAATAGCGCTTAACATGAGCTGGCTTAATAAAAGGCAGAAGCCAGAAATTCACATCACCGTATTCATCCCTGAGTGTAACCGGCTCTACCTCGCCATTATAGACAGGTGCGAGATAAATGCCCGCCCCCTCCATAAGTCTGTTGCCGAAAGAAAGCCGCTCAGGGCTGTCGTGGTTGCCGCTTATAATGAGTGCGGGAATTTTTCTCTTTGCAAGCCTGCAAAGAAAATCATCAAGCAGTGTTACAGCCTCGGCAGGCGGAACGCTCTTGTCGTATACATCCCCTGCAATAATTACAGCATCCGGCTTTTCGTCATCACAAATACGGATAATCCGGCTAAGTATATACTCCTGATCTTCAATCATGGAAATCTCATTAACCCGCTTGCCTAAATGCAGGTCGGATAAATGGAGGAATTTCATTCTGCACCTCTCTGTTAAGTCATCTCATTTTTACACCGACAGCTTACTTGCATCTGTAAGCAAAAATAGTTACCGTGCCTTTGCCGGGGTATGTCTTTGTATCGTAGAGTTCCGGGTAATCCTCTATAAGCTTCGGGAGCTTTGAATAGCCGTAGGATCGGACGTCAAAGTCCGGCTTTATTCTCTTTATATAAGAGCCTGCCGCGCTGACGTTTGCATATTCATCCTCATCCTGATGAGTTTCCCAAGCCTTTCTCAAAAGAGCATGGAGCATTTCCATGTCTGAACCGGAATCCGGGCATGTGCAGGGACATTCCTTGCCGCCCTCATTCTGAGGCTCAGCCGCGGAGGTATTTGCAGGCTTTTCGGTCTGTGCTGCCTCAATACCTTTCTGCTCGCCGGAGGGCTGGAGGTTTTCAAGGAATATAAATTCATCGCAGGAATTGCGGAAAGATTCGGGAGTTTTATGCTCTCCCACACCTATAACATAAACGCCGGATTCATGAAGCTTAATGGAAAGCGGTGTATAATCGCTGTCACTTGATACAAGGACGAAGCTGTCGTAAATCTGGCTGTTGAGAAGCTCTATTGCGTCTATGACAAGAGCAATATCAGTTGCATTCTTGCCGGAAACATAGTCAAACTGCTGCTCGGCCTTTATTGCCAGACGTTTTATTTCGGATTCCCAGTTTTTGAGATTTTCTTTTTTCCAGTTGCCGTAGGCTCGTTTAACAACTATTCGGCCGTATTTTGAAATATCCTGCAAAACGGCCTCAAGTTTATTTAACTGAGTATTGTCTGCGTCGATAAGTACAACGATTTTTTTCAGTTCATACATTATAGAACCCCTTTCGTTTACATCTTTGATTAGTATATTTTAAGTTTTCTTTTTCTTCCTAAATCCGGCCTGACTGATAAATTTGTCTGCCTTATCATATTCTGGAGCTGTTAAAAGGCTTACGCCTACATAAATAACCAGTGACAGCGCAACTCCCAAAACTACCTGCTGGGCAGACTGGGGCTCCCAGAATGAGGGCAGAGGCAGTCCGAAGCTTATGGCAAGGTTATAAAGGCAGTATACAAAGCCTGCCGCAATGGAGGCAAGAGCGCCTTTTGCGTTGCCCCGCCGCCAGAAGAAGCCCATAACAAGAGGCACAAAAACGCCGGTTGTAATAAGGTCGGAGGCCATCCACGAAATCTGGAGTATTGACCGTATTTTCATTGAAATAAGAAGCGCAACCGCCGTTACACAAAGCGTAGTCATGCGGGAGCGGGCAAGCTGTTTCTTTTCGTCTTGATGTGCGGGTATCAAATCCAGCATCAAAGTCATTGAAGCGGTATTTATAAGCGAATCCATGGTGGACATTATTGCAGCCGAAATACCTATAAACACTACTGCGCCGAGTACCGGGGACAGATAATCCATTACGATTGCCGTAACAACGCCGCCTTTAGGCAGCTGGGGGTATAAAACAAATCCCGCCATACCGGTAACAACCACCATAAGGTACAAGGGAATATAGGCAAAGAAGCTCATAACGGTCATTTTCCGTGCATCACGGTCAGAGCGGGCGGCAGATATTCTCTGCCATACGTTTGCCTGTATCATCCACGCACAGCCGAAGGTTATTACAAACATGCTGTACTTTGAAGCGCCTGCACCCATATTCAGATATTCAGGCTTACCCGCTGCAAGCACAGCGCTGCGTATGCCGTCCATACCGCCTGCATTTTTATAGCCCACTGCAAAAACTACAAGGGCTGAAACCAGCAGCAGCACGAACTGGATTATATCCGTAAGCACAACGCCGCGGAAGCCGCCGAACATGGAATAGATTAAAACTATAATCGTTCCAAGCAGTACGGCCCATTCATAGGGCAGACCCAGATAAGAGCCGAAGAAGTCACCCACTCCAACCATCTGCGAGGCTGCATTAAATACCATAAACAGCAGCACCAGGACAGACAGAAGCTTTGCCGTTCCTTTAGAATATCTGGCTTCCATCATCCGGCCCTGCGTGAGATAGCCAACCCGCCGTATGCCTCCGGCGCATAAAATCATCAGGAATGTTGACATGAGCACAGGTACGCCGTAATACCAGAATGCACCCAGTCCGTCGGAATATGCAAGGTCAGCGGTGGAAAGTGCAGAGCCTGCACCCCACCATGAGGCAATAAAGGTAATCGAAAGTGCCCAGTAAGGGAGCGAGCGTCCGGCAAAAAAATAATCCAGAACGTTGTGGTTTTTCTTTTCCTTAGTTACCGCAAAAAGCAGTACCATAAAATACAAAAGCAGTCCAATTAAAGATAAAAGTTTTAAAGAGTTCATAGTTTCCTTGATTTTTTTCAGGTTCCGCAGGAATAATACGCAGACTATTCTTTTTCGGAAAAATGTGCTATAATACTTGCAGTGGAAAGCGAAAAATTCGCAATCCGTTTAAGATGTTTTAAACCAAAGCAATTTCAGTAAAGGAGCACGCAATGAAAGTACAGATTATTTATTCAAGTCTTACCGGATGTACAAAAAGAGTAGCAGAAGCAATCTTTAATGGCATAGACACGGAACAAAAAACCATCCATGACCTGAAAGACGGTGCACCTGTTTTAGACGGAGATATAATTCTTCTGGGATACTGGGGAATTTCCGGCAATCCCAATGATGAAATGAAAGAATTCTTAAAGACAGTCAAGGGCAAGGCCGTGGGCGTTTTCTGCACCCTCGGTTACTACTGCGACACCGAACACGCATTCAAGACTCTTGAAGCCGGTATTAACCTGCTCAAGGATAACAATGAAGTTATCGGCTCATTTGTATGTAACGGCGCAGTAGCTCAGGTACTTAAAGAAGGTCAGGGCATTGACGGTACTCAGCCCCCTGCCGAGCAGAAGGAGCTGCGCTGGGAGATGATAAAAGATCACCCCACCAAAGCTGAGTGCAATTTAGCCGCTGAGCGTTTCAATGAAAGAATAAAGCTTTATTCCCGCTGCAAAGAGCTGAATATTGACTTTACTTCCATACTGTAATCCAATATTATAAGAAAAAGTTGTTGCAGAAGTATTACTTTTGCAGCAGCTTTTTTTATCTCTGAATTGGGAAAGAGGCATAAGCGCCCTTTCCCGGCTCTGAAAAAACAACTGTATATTATTATAAAATTGCAGTTTCCAAATGTCAACCAGATTTGAAAGGCGATAATCAGCCTCAATTTTAAGTATTCAGCATTTTTCTTTGTAAAAAAATAATGCTGTATATGTATACTCTCATGCTGAGCATAAAAAAAGACCGCCACATAGGCGGTCTTTTAATTTTATTTGATTACTTGCCCAGATTTTCCAGACTGCGTTTCAGGTTTTCGATGAGAGCTTCAAGCTTGTCTTTCTTCTCTCTTTCAGCGTTTACAACGTTCTCGGGAGCTCTGGTGACAAAGTTCTGGTTAGAGAGCTTACCGATCTGAGCCTGAAGCTGCTTTCCGGCCTTCTCCAGCTCTTTCTCAATTCTCTCCTTTTCCTTCTGGAGGTCAACCAGCTCAGCCATGTTCATGAACATACGAGCGTTATCAGTGATAACGGAAACCATGTTCTCGCTGCCCTCGGGAGCCTCGGTGGAGACAACAGCTTCACTTGCATAAGCAAGCTTTTTAATGAAGCTTTCGCCGTTAATGAAGGGCTGGGGCTTATCGGTGACGATAAACAGTCTTGCCTTTCTGGAGGGAGGAACGTTCATTTCGCTTCTTCTGGCTCTGACAGCCTTGATAGCGGTCATAACCATTTCAAAGTCCTGCTCATCCTGAGGGAAGCTCAGCTTCTCGGAGTACTCAGGATAACGCTCAACCATAAGAGCTTCGCCCTCGTGAGGCAGAGCCTGCCAGATTTCCTCGGTAATGAAGGGCATGAAGGGATGCAGGAGCTTCAGTATCTCAGTTAGAACATAAAGCAGAACCTTCTGAGCGGAAATCTTCAGCTCCTCATTGTCGCCGTTGAGGCGGGGTTTGGTAAGCTCAATATACCAGTCGCAGAAGCTGTCCCAAATGAAGTCATAAATCTTACCTGCTGCAACACCGATTTCAAAGCTCTCCATATTGTCGCAGACTTCTTTTATAACGTCATTGAGCTTGCTGAGTATCCACTTATCCTCGGTCTCCAGCTTCTCGGGGAGCTCGTTTTTGTCAATGGTCAGGTTCATCATGACAAAACGGGAGGCGTTCCAGATCTTGTTGCAGAAGTTACGCATAGCCTCGCACTTCTCAACGTAGAAACGCATGTCGTTTCCGGGAGAGTTACCGGTGATAAGGTTAAATCTAAGTGCATCTGCGCCGTAGGTATCAATCATTTCCAGAGGATCAATGCCGTTACCCAGAGACTTGGACATCTTTCTGCCCTGACTGTCGCGGACAAGGCCGTGGATAAATACAGTCTTGAAGGGCTCTTCATCCATCTGCTCCATACCGGAGAATATCATTCTGGCAACCCAGAAGAAGATTATATCGTAGCCGGTGACCATAACGCTGGTGGGGTACCAGTAATTAAGTTCTTCGGTCTTTTCGGGCCAGCCCATAGTGGAGAAAGGCCAGAGAGCGGAGGAGAACCATGTATCAAGAACGTCCTCTTCTCTGTGGATGTGCTTGGAATGGCACTTTTCACACTCACATGCGTCCTCACGGGAAACAGTTATATGGCCGCAGTCATCGCAGTACCATGCGGGAATCTGATGACCCCACCAGAGCTGACGGGAAATGCACCAGTCATGGACATTCTCCATCCAGTTAAGGTAGGTCTTGGTGAAGCGCTCGGGAACGAACTTAATCTTACCGTCCTTAACAACTTTAATTGCTTTCTCAGCCAGAGGAGCCATTTTAACAAACCACTGGGGGCTGGTAAGAGGCTCAACAACAGTACCACAGCGGTAGCAGGTGCCGACATTATGGTTGTAAGGCTCAACCTTAACAAGGTAGCCCTGCTCTTCAAGGTCGGCAACGATAGCCTTTCTGGCCTCGTATCTGTCCATACCGTTATACTTGCCGCCGTTGATGATCTTTGCATCCTCGTCGATAACCTTAATCTGCTCAAGGTTATGACGGAGGCCGACCTCGTAGTCGTTGGGGTCGTGGCAGGGAGTCATCTTAACAGCGCCGGTACCAAAGCCCAGCTCAACGTAATCATCGGCAACGATAGGCAGCTTTCTGCCCACCAGAGGCAGGATTGCGTTCTTGCCGACGAGATGCTTATATCTCTCGTCCTCGGGGTTAACGGCAACACCGGTATCACCAAGCAGAGTTTCAGGTCTGGTGGTGGCGATGATGAATTCCTCATCGGAATCCTCAATGGGGTATCTTATATACCAGAAGTTACCGGGAATGTCTTTGTATTCAACCTCTGCATCAGACAGTGCAGTCTGGCAGTGGGGGCACCAGTTGATGATGCGGTTGCCCTTATAAATAAGGCCCTTATCGTAAAGCTCGCAGAAAGCCTCTCTTACGGCCTTGGCACAGGTTTCATCCATAGTAAAACGGCTTCTGTCCCAGTCGCAGGAAACACCCATGCTCTTCTGCTGCTCAACTATTCTGTCGCCGTACTGCTCTTTCCAAGCCCATACACGCTTTAAGAACTCGTCCCTGCCCAGATCGTAACGGGTCAGGCCCTCTTCTTTTCTTAAAACCTCTTCAACCTTTATCTGAGTTGCAATACCGGCATGGTCAACACCGGGCAGCCACAGTGCGGCATAACCCTGCATACGCTTGTAGCGGGTGAGAATATCCTGCAAAGTGGAGTCAAGTGCGTGACCCATATGGAGCTGACCGGTAACGTTGGGAGGAGGCATAACTATGGAGAAAGGCTTTTTATCTTTATCTACCTTGCCCTTAAAATAGCCGCCACGCATCCACATGTCATAAATTTTCTTTTCGACTGCTTTCGGCTCATACACCTTTGGAAGCTCTTTCATTTAACTCTCTCCTTTTAAAAATAGAAACGCCCTGAAGCATTTCGTTGCTTCAGGGCGGAGAATTTCCGTGGTACCACCTGAATTCCGTTTTCACGGCACTCGATTAGCCATTAACGCTGGCACACGCCGAAGCTACACAGTTTCCCTTCACTCCGGGCGCTCCAAGCCGACCTTCCGCAAAAGCTCATAGAAGCTCACACCGGCCGCTTCCTCTCTGAAAATCACTTTTTTGCGTACTCCTGCTCTTCAAAGCGCATTTTGATGCTTTATTGTACAGCGAATTGAATACTTTGTCAAGGAAAGTATCTTTTATTTTTCTGCTTCTTAATAGAATAAGTAGATAATTCTGTTGACAGCAGATGTGGAAGGAAGTAATATACAGTTAGAAAGAGTGATAAATATATAAAATTATTATATTTTAAAAAAACAGTTCCAATATTGCAAAAAAAGATTGTCGGGGCTTATTATGATGAAAAAGATATCATTTGACAAAATAATATTTTATTTAGCCTGTGGCTGTGTCTTTCTGCCGTGGTTTACTTGGGACGCACAAATGATGGGTTACTGTTGGGGATTTGATTTTATTCTTGAGTTGGCAATTCCTTTGTTTGTAATTGCTTCGTTCCTGTATTCAGAATCCGGAAGTAAATTATTTGTTTTTATAACAGAGATTTGTGCATTACTCTTAGTCGCGTTCACGATTCTTGCAGTTGGCAAATGGCAAGATTCTTTTTATATTGGCATGAGCTGGAATTTCGATTTAGAACCGGTTTTACCAACGTACTGGATTTCTCTTTCGGTATTTATTTTACTTTTTATTGCCCTTCAATTTAAGATTTTCAGGAAAAAAAATAATGAAACACATTATTTAAGGCAGTACCGATTTTCGGTACTGCCTTCTTTTTTCAGCATATATGCCGGTTTTAAATTTTATGCCTCA
>JAHHRQ010000075.1 GCA_020025715.1 Oscillospiraceae bacterium
TCGGGATTCGGGAACTTATGCTTCGTTACAAACAGCAGTATCAAAGTGATAACTCCGGGAACTGCGAGAACGGCGAAGCATAGGGAATAAATTTCAAATGCTGAGCCCTCTGTTTTGAACAGCATAACAAGATAAAGCAAAACAGGCCCCAGAAAAGCACCTATCTGGTCAAGCACTTCCTGAATTGCGAAGCTTTTGCCTGCACCCTCCTGAGAGGCGGCGAAGGACATGATAGTGTCTTTTGCAGGTTTTTTGATTGCTTTGCCCATGCGCTGAATAATGAGCAGTGCACATGCTCCTATCCAGCCGTTTTCACCGACCAGCGCAAGCGCAGGCACGGCAAGCACATCCAGAATGTAGCCCAGTATGGTCATGGGCCAGTATTGTTTCGTTTTGTCTGCCAGTCTGCCGAACACATATCGCATGGAGTATCCGACCAGCTCTCCGAAGCCCGAAACAAAACCAATCGCTGCGGCAGATGCTCCGAGCAATGTCAGGTATGCTCCGCGGATACTTGAGGCACCTTCGTGGGTCATATCCGAAAAAAGACTGACGATACCAAACAGCAGAATGAACAGCATTGCCTGAGAAAAATTCTTCTTTTTCACTTGATTACTCCTTCAGAAAAATCACAAACGGAATATAAAAACGGCAGTCTCATAGTCTTTTGACTCTGGACTGCCGTTTAGCTTATTTAATTCAGCGGTGGAAAAGCTTCTTTGCCTGATATTTAGGCTCGGTAGACATGTTGACACCGATTTTCTTAAACAGCTCAGAGTCCACATGGCTTAAAATAACCGTGGAATGAGCCTCGCATCCGCGAAGCTTTCCAAGCTGATCTATGGCGTAGCCGGCAATGGGGTTTGTAACGGCACAGATTGAAAGGGCGATGAGCAGCTCATCGGTGTGAAGTCTGGGGTTATGATTTCCCAGATGCTCAATCTTAAGGTGCTGTATAGGGGCGATGATGTTGGGAGTTATCAAAAGCATATCCTTGTCGATGTGGGCAAGGGCTTTAAGAGCATTTAAAAGGCAGGCGGCGGCAGAGCCCAGAAGAGAAGAGGTCTTGCCGGTGATGATTTTTCCGTCAGGCAGCTCTATTGCAACTGCGGGAGCGCCGGTTTCCTCAGCTCTCTTAAGAGCGGCACCTACTACCGGTCTGTTATCGGCACCTATTCCCAGAGAATTCATGATAAGCTCAATCTTTCTCACCTCGCAGGGATCTGAAAGACCCTGACGGACAGAGCACTGAGCGGCATAATAACGGCGGATGATCTCCTGCTTTGATGCCTCTCTGCATGCCTCGTCGTCGGTGATGCAGCTTGCTATCATGTTAACGCCCATATCTGTGGGGCTCTTATAGGGGCTTTCACCGTAAATGTGCTTGAACATTGCGTCAAGTACAGGGAAGATTTCTACGTCGCGGTTGTAGTTTACCGCAGTTTCGCCGTAGGCATCCAGGTGGAAGGGGTCTATCATGTTTACATCGTCAAGGTCGGCAGTAGCGGCCTCATATGCAAGGTTCAGAGGATGCTTAAGGGAGAGGTTCCATATGGGGAAGGTCTCGAATTTAGCATATCCTGCGCGGACACCCCGCTTGTGCTCATGGTAGAGCTGGCTGAGACAGGTGGCCATTTTGCCGCTGCCCGGACCGGGAGCGGTGACAACTACTACACTTCTCTCGGTTTCGATGTAATCATTCTTACCGAAGCCTTCGTCAGAGACGATAAGAGGAATGTTTGAAGGATAGTCGGGAATTATATAATGCTTATAGGTTCTTATTCCCAACATTTCCAGACGCTTAATGAACTGGTCTGCTATGGGCTGACCGCGATAGTGGGTCAGTACAACGCTGCCGATATAAAGGCCCCGGCCGCGGAAGGCGTCAATAAGTCTCAGTGTGTCTTCATCATAGGTGATGCCGAGGTCGCCCCGGCGTTTGCTCCGCTCAATGTCATCGGCAGAAATGCAGATGACTATCTCCGCCACATCCTTAATCTCCAGCAGCATGCTGACTTTACTGTCAGGCTTGAAGCCGGGCAGAACTCTTGAAGCGTGAAAATCGTCAAAGAGCTTGCCGCCGAATTCAAGGTACAGCTTATTGCCGAAGCAGGAAAGACGGTCTTTTATTTTCTGAGACTGGAGTTTCAAATACTTTTCGTTATCGAATCCGATCTTTATCATAATTTAATATCCCCATGCCCTCTTTATTTTTTCTAAATCAGTATTTTAGCATAGATAGCGCCGTCAAACAAGGATAAATCAGTCTAAAATTTGCTTTTTATAGGATGTATCATTTTTTTGCTTTTTTTCCGCAATGCTATGTGCTATAATTAACCTTGCAAAACTATAAATTCTATTTATTCTCCATGAAAGGCGTTTACAAATGGGACTTTTTAATAAATTATTCGGCAGCTATTCCGACAGAGAACTTAAAAAGATTTATCCTATTGCGGATAAAATTGAAAAGCTTGATCCTGTTATGCAGAAACTCAGCGATGCTGAGCTTCGCGCAAAAACCGATGAATTCAAGGAGCGCCTGGATAAAGGCGAGACTTTGGACGATATTCTGCCTGAGGCATTTGCAGTTGCAAGAGAGGCTGCATGGCGTGTACTGGGCATGAAGCCCTTCAGAGTACAGCTCATAGGCGGTATTGTTCTGCATCAGGGCCGTATTGCCGAAATGAAAACCGGTGAAGGCAAAACCCTTGTGGCTGTCCTTCCCGCATACCTTAACGCCCTGAAAGGCGAGGGTGTACACATAGTCACCGTAAACGACTACCTTGCCCGCCGCGACAGCGAGTGGATGGGAAAGGTACACCGTTTCCTGGGCCTTTCCGTGGGCCTTATTGTCCATGATTTAAGTCAGGAAGAGCGCAGAGCCGCTTATAACTGCGATATTACCTACGGCACCAATAACGAGATGGGCTTTGACTATCTCCGTGACAACATGGCTCTTTACAAAGACCATATGGTGCAGAGAGGCCACTCCTTTGCTATCGTTGATGAGGTGGACTCCATACTTATAGATGAGGCAAGAACTCCTCTTATTATCTCCGGTCAGGGCGATGAGAGCACCGACCTTTACCGTCAGGCTGACGATTTCGTGTGCAGACTTAAAAAGGCTGTATACGCCAGCGTTGACGAGAAGGAAGAAGAGGACGACGATATAGACGCCGACTACATTGTTGACGAAAAGGCCAGAACCGCCACCCTTACCGCCCGCGGTATTGCAAAGGCAGAGAAGGCTTTCGGCCTTGAAAATCTGGCGGATATTGAAAACGCCACCCTCAGCCACCACATAAATCAGGCTCTCCGCGCCCACGGCGTTATGAAGAGAGATATTGACTATATCGTTAAAGACGGCGAGATTATCATAGTTGATGAATTCACCGGCCGCCTTATGCTGGGAAGACGCTATTCCGAGGGCCTGCATCAGGCTATCGAGGCTAAGGAACATGTGGATGTGCAGAAGGAAAACAAGACCCTTGCCACCATTACCTTCCAGAACTATTTCAGACTCTACCCCAAGCTCTCCGGTATGACAGGTACTGCCGTTACCGAGGCGGAGGAGTTCGGAACAATATACAAGCTGGACATTGTGGAGATACCCACAAACAAGCCGGTCATCCGTAAGGACCACCCCGATATGGTCTTTAAAACCGAAGACGGGAAGAACAAGGCAATAATTGAGCAGGTAGTAAAGTGCCATGAAAAAGGACAGCCCGTTCTTGTCGGTACTGTTTCAATCGAAAAGAGCGAACAGCTTTCAGCACTTCTTAAAAAGAGAGGTGTTCCTCACACTGTACTGAACGCAAAGTACCACGAGAAGGAAGCAGATATCGTTGCACAGGCAGGTAAATTCGGGGCAGTAACCATAGCCACCAATATGGCCGGCCGAGGAACCGATATTATGCTGGGCGGCAACGCCGAATTTCTGGCAAAAAAGGAACTGCGCAAGGCAGGCTTTGATGATACCGTAATAGCTGACGCGACCGGTTACGCCGACACCGATAATGAGGACATTCTCGCGGCCAGAAAGCTGTACAGCGAAAAGCTGGCTGAGTTTAAGAGCTCTATCGAAGAGGAGGCCCGTAAGGTCAGGGAGGCCGGCGGCCTGTTTATTCTGGGTACCGAGCGCCATGAGTCCAGACGTATTGACAACCAGCTCCGCGGTCGTGCAGGCCGTCAGGGAGACCCGGGCGAGAGCCGCTTCTATCTGGCTATGACAGATGATATTATGCGTCTTTTCGGTTCTGAGAGAATTATGAACCTTATGGACACCATGAAGCTTGACGAGGATCAGCCCCTTGACGCAAAAATGCTTTCCGGCGCTATCGAGCAGGCACAGAAAACTGTTGAGAGCCGTAACTTCCAGACCAGAAAAACCGTGCTTGAATACGACGATGTTATGAATAAACAGCGTGAGATTATCTACGGCGAGAGAAAGAAGGTTCTGGACGGCGAGGATCTTAAGGAACAGATTATCGGCATGACAAAGCAGTTTGTCACCACCACCGTTAATGACGGTATGGCGGGTATGCCGGTTAAAACTCAGGAGGAGCTTGATAAAGTCCTCCAGCCCTTTAATGCACTGTTTTTGCCCAAGGGTGCAGTTACCATTGAGTCTCTGGGTAAAAAGGCCGACAGCGAGAGCGTAAGCAAGGTAGTATTCGACATTGCAATGGATGCTTACTGGAAACGTGAGGAACTTTTCGGCGTGGTGAACGGCACTCCTCTTATGAGAGAGATTGAGCGGGTTATCATGCTGCGGGTTGTTGACGAATACTGGATGGACCACATCGACGGTATGGCTGAGCTTAAGCGGGGCATAGGCCTTCGCGGCTACGGCGCTGTAAAGCCCATTGATGCCTACAAGCAGGAGGGCTTTGACATGTTCGAGGCTATGGTTCAGGGTATCAGAGAAGAAACCGTGCGCCGTATCTTCACCGTTCAGGTCAGACGTGAAAATCCCATTGAGAGAAAGGCTGTCGCCAAGAACGCCTCTGCCAATGAAGGCGGAGAGGGCGTTAAAAAGCAGCCTGTGAAGAAAACCAAGAAGCCCGGCCGCAACGATCCCTGCCCCTGCGGAAAGATGAAGGCCGACGGCAGCAGACGCCTTAAATATAAGGAGTGCTGCGGAAGATTTGAAAAATAACTGATAAAACAGAGGATAAAATGGCATTTATCGAAGAAAAATACAAGGAAATAATATATATGCGCTCTGAGAAAATCGGGGCGCACCACGGCTTCCTCACCCGCCACGGCGGCGTGAGTGAAGGCCCCTTTAAAAGCCTGAACCTTGGCTCAAACCGGGGAGATGAACCGGAGAGAGTGCGGGAAAACTACCGCCGTGCGGCAGAGCTTGCGGGAGCCGGAATTGATGAGTGTGTAGTCACAAATCAGGTGCATAAAAACGAAGTCCGCATTGTAACGAGTGAGGATAAGCACGTTTGCATGTCTAAAGTCCCTTATGAGGCAGACGGCATAGTAACCGGCGAAAAAAATCTCCCTATTTTCTGCTTCACCGCAGACTGCGTGCCGGTGTTGCTCTGGGATGAGGAAAACAAGGCAGTAGGCGCTATCCACTGCGGCTGGCGCAGTTCGGTGAGCGATATTCTGAAAAACGCCCTTGAAAAAATGGCAGAGCTTGGAGCAAAGCCTGAGAATGTCCATGCAGCATTAGGCCCTGCAATCGGCTTTTGCTGCTTTGAAACCGGAGACGATGTGCCTCAGGCAGTAACTGAATACCTTAATGGCGACACCGACGGTATCTTCCGCATCCGTGAGGACGGCAAATACCTTGTTGATCTCCGTGAGGCAAACCGCCGCAGACTTGTTTCACTTGGCGTGAAGGACGAAAATATCGATGTTTCGGATGAATGTACCATGTGCTCCCACGAAAAATACTGGTCCCACCGCTACACCAAGGGTGTAAGGGGCAGTCAGGCGGCATTTATTACTCTAAGGTGAATTATATGAATAAGTTTCTTAAAAAACTAACGGCCCTCACTATGGCACTTACCATGCTGGTTTCTCTTTCCGCATGTGACAGCATGAAGAAAGAAGACCCCATGGACCAGATCCCTAAATCCAGCGGCGGACGTGACGTGGTGCGTGCAAAGGCGGCGGACAATGTATTTTCACTTAACGTGAATAAAAAATACAGCCTTAACCCCCTTATCGCCACCGACCACTCAAACCAGCTTGTCTGCGCTCTGGTATATGAAAACATGCTGGAGATAGACAATAACTTCAATCTTATCCCCAACGGCGAAAATGACAATAACGGCATAATCTCCACAATGAAAGTGTCGGAGGACGGCAAAAACTGGACCTTTGAAGTGGAAGAGGGCCATTTCTTCCATGACGGTACCCCCGTCACCGGAAAAGACCTGAGCTATACCATGAACAGAGCCATTAACGCCGACCGTTACAGAGGCCGTTTTGCCAGTGTTAAGGGTATAAGCTATTCTGATAATGCGCTGAACGTAAGTCTGGGTATTGCAGATACTCAGTTTTATAAGCTTTTAAATCTGCCTGTCATAAAGGCCGGCAGCTTTAACGACAAGCCCCCTATGGGCAGCGGCCCTTACACCTTCGTGCGTGAGGAAGTGCTTCCCGAGGAAACTGAAGGAACTGAAAATCCCGACGGCAAGAAGCCTCAGCCCAAAACTGAGCTTAAGGAGCTTAAAGCCTCCGAATATTTCCCCGGCTACGAAAATCTTCCCGTAGACCGGATATATCTTAAGGAATACCCTGAGGCGGACAAGAAAATCCTTGCTTACGAGGACTCACTTATAGACGTAGTTATAAATGACCCCTCAAGCTATACAAGTCTTGGCTTTGCCTCCACTAACGAGGTTCATAAATACGCCACCACAAACATGCACTATGTGGCATTTAATGAAACCAGCCCGCTGGGTTCAATGAACACCTTCAGAGTGGCAATGCAGTATGCTTTCGACAGAGACTACTTTGTGGAGCTGCTGCATCAGAACGGTGTTGCAAGCGCTATCCCTATGTACCCCACATGCGACATCTTCCCTCAGGCTCTCAACACTGAAATGCAGTATAATCTGGATAAGTGCAAAGCCATACTTGAAAATATGGGCTTTAGAGACTATGATGATGACGGCTACCTTGAGCTTCTCTCCGGCAACGGAAAAGATGTGGAGATTAACTTCCTTGTCTGCTCCGGCAGCTCTGCAAAGGGCGGCGTTGTAAACCGCTTTGCAGACGATATGGAGAAAATCGGCGTAAAGGTGAATGTCAAAGAGCTTACTTGGGAAAACTACATTGATGCTCTGGAAAAGGGCGAATTTGACATGTATTACGGAGAAGTAAAGCTCCGCAATAACTTCGATCTTACCGAACTTCTTCAGCCCAGACCCGAACCCAAGAAAAAGGGTGAGCCTCTTGTTACTACCAATATAAACTACACCGGCTCCAAGGATTCAACCTATGAGCAGCTTATAAACGAGTATCTGGCGGCCGGAGACATGGGAAGAGCAGACGCATACTTCAAGCTCTGCGACTATATATGCCGCAGCACCGGCTCCCTTATAACCATAGGCTTTGAAAAGCACCAGATTATAAGCCACAGAGGTGTTGTAAAGGGCATAGAAGCCAACGCCGGAAATCCCCTTTATAACTTCCCCGACTGGGAAATTATGCTGGACTGATAATTGCAATTATTTAATTAAACTAAATGGGGAGGACAAAAAATGACTGACAGAGAACTTATGTCCATGGCAAAGCAAGCCTCTTTCAACGCCTATGTGCCCTATTCCCGCTTCTCCGTGGGCGCGGCACTTGAGTGCGATGACGGCACGGTGTTTACCGGCTGCAATGTGGAAAATGCCGCTCTGGGCAGCACCATATGTGCCGAGCGTACTGCCTGCTGCAAGGCCGTGAGCGAGGGAAAGCGGAGCTTCCGCCGCATAGCTATTTATGCCGACAGTGAAAACTGGTGCACCCCCTGCGGTGCCTGCCGCCAGTTTCTGGCGGAGTTTTCTCCGGAGATGGAGGTTCTGTGCGCCAAGGCCGGCGACAGATATGTGAGCTACAAGCTTTCCGAGCTTCTGCCGCATACTTTTAATTACTGAGAAATGGAGCTGGAACAGCTCAGAATATTTGTGGCAGTTGCGGAAAGCGGCAGCTTTACCAAGGCCGCGAAAAAGCTGTACATAAGCCATTCCACCACCTCCAGAGCGGTAACAGCCCTTGAAAACGAACTGGGCCTCAGCCTTTTTGACAGAGGAAACAGAATTTTAGGTCTTACCGGTGCAGGAGAGCTGCTTTTAAAAGAGAGCAGGGAACTGCTTTTTAAAGCGGAAGAGCTGGAGCAGAGAATGAAAGCTTTGAAGGCTGAAAAATGAATAAAAAAAGAGCGCATTTTTATGCGCTCTTTTTTTTATCTTAATCTAAAAATCAAATATCAGGGGTAGCAGCCCTCAATGGAGTCAAGTCCGTAATACATTGCAACGCTCACATTAGGCCATGTGT
>JAHHRQ010000076.1 GCA_020025715.1 Oscillospiraceae bacterium
CCCTTTAAGGCTCCCCTTTGAAGGGGAGCTGCCGCCGCAGGCGGCTGAGGGGTTGAAGTTCTCCGCCAATCTTAAAAGCGCATGTCCCCGCTCCAGTTTTTTTCTTACGGTTCACCATAACTCAGCGCTTCTTTCTTCGTTTTCCCCATAGTTCTCCGCTTCTTCCTTCTCACGTCGCGATTTAAAGTTCTGTACTTTAAATCGCGGTGTATGCGAAAACGCGATTTAGTTTTCGGTAATAGCTGATAAGTAAAGCCATCTAAAAAGGTGAGAATATTTAGGTACCACAGCCACAGTCCCCAACCCTTCCGTCACGGCTTTGCCGTGCCACCTCCCCTTCAAAGGGGAGGCTTTACGCAATGGTTCCGCTGCATATCCTTTCTTCAAAAACAGCCGTCCGAAAAATTGCGTCCTAACCGCCGCTGCGCCCTACGTTCCCCCTCACAGCCCCACCTGCGCCAGCACGTAACTGAGCAAGGCGCCTGCCAGCAGCCATGCAGCCTTATCCACCAGACCGTCCCAGCGCCGGCCGGCCTTCTGGGTCAGGAGCTTCACATCTGTTTTGACCTCCCCCAAGTCGGCCTTCATGTTGCACTGCTCGGTAGTCATTTCCCGCACGGAGATAGTCAGGTCGGTGACGGCGGTCCGGGTGCTTTCCAACTCCTCGATGCGGTGGGAGTTGGAGCGGCAGCGGGCGTCAACACGTGCAATGGCGGTCTCCATGCCGCCGAAATCCTCGGTGCTCATTTTTTCCCCAGCTGCTTTATGAGCTGGTCGGCGCCGGTGGCAGCAAGGCCGGAAACTATGCCCACGGCAAGGGCGGTGATAATATCGTTTGCGGGAAAATCGGGCATTGCGTACATGCCGATGCCCCCTAAAATTGCCCCCGCAACGCCGCACACAGCGGGGAGCCACTTGGTGTTAAGGCCAAGGGCCTTGCACAGCTCAGCCGCCAGATAGCAGATGACGGTGATAGATGAAATTGCTGTAATTCCCATGATTTCCATATTCATTCCTCCTGAATTAAACAAAATGTCCCAGCTCATCTTCCTCCGGCAAAACCTCCTCCCCGCCGCTCTCGGCGCTCTGAAGCTCAGCGATCAGGGCGCGTCTGCCGGGGATGTAGCCGTCGGGGATGCGCTCAAGGTACTGGAGGGCTGAGATGTGACCGCCCTCAAGGAGCTTATCCAGAGTCTGAAGAGACGCAATCTCGCTGTAATAAGAGCTTGCGCCCACATCCAGCTTTAAGAGCATGGGGTGATTTTTAAGACTTGCGAAGTCAAAATCCATAAGCTCCCCGCCCTCGCCGTCCACGGTGCGGATGCCGTAATATTCTCCCATAAATTCCAGATAAATACGGAAAAGCTCTTCCACGCAGCGGTAAAGGTTCTGTTTTGTAAGCTCGGTGGGAGTGGTGGCGGCGCGCTGGAGGGCGATTATTGCGGAGGTGTTGTCGGGTCTTGTGTCGCCCAGGGCAACAGAGGTTGCGCCCAGACTGCGTTCCGTCTGCTCAACGGCAAGGGAAATAAACTGGCTTATCTGAGGAGAAATTACCGCCGGGTCCATGACCTTAGCAACGGAATTCACATCCCCGCCGTTGACGCCGATAGCAGAACCCACCCGGTTATCCCAGTTTTTAATGCGTGTCTTATCGTAGATGTACTTGGGATAAGCGGTTTTCATAAAGGACAGCATGGACAGCGCCCAGATCTTATTCACAAAAATCTGGTTTGGAATAAGGCCGGTTATCATAGCCTGCCCGTGGTAGCAGTCCTGAATATAGTCCCAGTTGAGCCAGCAGATCGGGTATCTGGAAAGCCCTGTATCCCGCACCGGACTTACGGGGCAGTTTTTGCAGCACTCGTAGGCGAAAATGTGCCCGCTCTCCCTGTCACGCCAGAGAAGCAGAAGCAGGGTGGCCTTATCGTCGGTGCGCTTTGCCGCGTCAATAGAGCGCTCATCCTCGTCGGGGGCAATGGCCGAAAAATCCTTAAAGCCGTTTTCCTTAGCGCGGCGGCGAAGGTTCGGCACCATGTCACGGCTTGAAATTATAATGTAGGGCTGAGACTCAACGTTTCTGTCGTTGGGGTTGCCGAAAAACACTCTTGTGTTTTCCACCACCTCGGTTTTAATTCCGCCCCTGAAATCGCTGCCGTTTTCAAGATTTTCATCCCAGTAGGTGTAAAGGCAGCTGTCGCCGTCAACAGCGGCGTTGCGGGCAAATTCACGCAAAAGCGAAGTTAAGCGGTTCTGCTCCGCCAAAGCCTCGAACTCGTCGTTGACGATACGGGCGGGCATGGAAAGCGCATCCGAGTAAGGCGGGGCGCTGAGGGGTGAGGCATTTACATGCACATTGTCGGTGGTAATGGTCGCCACGATGAAGCCCACCACACGTTTAAGAAAGTTAAACTGAGGTGTGGGCAGCCCTTTGGATTCGACTCCCTCCCACTGCTTGCCTATGTAAAAATTCTCGTTTACACGGACAGTTTCGTTAAGCTTAATTGAGCTGTTAAAGCTTAAAGCTTTTTCGTAAAGCTCCCACACGCCCTTAGGGTCGGGAGCATTGCGGTGCTGCGGCAGAAAATCAAAGCCTTTCATATAATGTCCTCCTCCCGTCCGGCCTCTTTAAGGCTGTACGCCATAATGCCCGCAAGGCCCTTGGCGTAAATCTGCTCAAAGTCCTCTGCATCCTCGGCGGAATAGCGGTTTTCCAGTTCCGAAAGCCGTTTTTCCTGCCTTTCGATTTCTTTTTCCAGTCTTTCCACCTGTCTCCCCTCAAGGGCAGGCAGTAAAAGCGCGGGCAGCATGAGAATGAGAATAATAATCTCCAATTTCCGTATCTCCTTTCGTAAATTAAGCTTCTCCCGTCATAAATTCGTCGTAATCCCTTTCTTCCCCCTCGTCCTCATCGGGCCATTGCTCACTCTGCGGCGGAGCCGCTAAAGGTCTGCTCATGGCGTAGTAGCGGAGCATATCCACCGTATGGGTGAGGTTATGCGGCTCCTTGGCGCAGTCGTTGGGGTCGAGCTTGTCGGATTGAATATTCATAAGGTTTTCGGGGGTCTGGGTAAGGCTTTCAAAAAACATAAGCCCCGGCAGAGTGTCGGGTGCCTGTCCCTCGGGAAAAAGACTGCGAACGAAATTATCCCGCAGGGGCAGAGGCCGGAGCATATCTTTTAAAAGCAAATGTCCCTGAACACGGCTGTTGTCGCATTTAATAATGTTGATGCCGTGCTCCATGTAAATGTCCGCCATTGTCCGGCCGGAGTCCTTCTGCCTCGACCACATATCCGGCGGAGCGCAGGTAAAAACGTAATCCTCCCCCGGCAGGCTGTGGTTCAGGATTTCCTCCGCCGCCTGAGATACTATCAGCCCCTTGCGGCAGAATTCCCGAAAGCACCAGCTTCGCCCGTCCTCGTCCACGGCAAAAAATCCCAGCGCCAGCATATCCAGTCCGTAATCAAAGCTGCGGTATAAAAGCCAGTGCTGCGGTATTTTAAAATCCTTAAAGCCGTGGGTTTTCATGGAAAACTCTTTAAAATAGTTACCGCCCACCGCGTCCCAGTCGCCGTAACGGTAAGCCCGCCTCAAATCCTCCGGCATACTCGCCAGTGCCTTGAGATAACCGGGGGAAGATTTTAAAAGCGGCTCGTTGTCCTCAACGGTTGCGAAAACGAAGTTGTAATCTTCGGGATTTTCGTTTTCCTCGGGGTTGTCGCTGTCGGTTTTGTAGCGGCAGTCGATAAAGAGCCGCTTCACCCAGTTGTGCCCGATGCCGCCGGGGTTGCAGGTGAGATACATCCGTTTCGGAAAGTCGTTCACCCCTCGCAGACAACCCCCCAGAAAGTTAAAGGCGCGTTCGGAAAACTGGGTAGCCTCGTCGATAAAAATCCAGTCGTATTCCTGTCCGTTGTACTCCTGCTCGCTGGCCTCGCCGTTCCAGTGTCCGAAGCGGATAGTGGAGCCGTTTTGAAAGGTGAGCAGATGGGTAGACCCGTTGTAGCTCCCCACCTCCGGCGGCAGCATTTTAACAATGGGGCGTATGTGGTTTTCCTCCAGTTCGGGGTAGGTGCATCTCATAATGAGAATTCTGATACCGGGGTTTAAAAGAGCGCCGCCTATGGCTTTGGTGCGGACGGCGTGGGTTTTGCCCCCGCCTTTAGCGCCGCCGTAAGCGGTGTAGAGGGCGCGGGAGCGGTAGAAAAGCTTCTGTTTAGGGTTGGCGTCCCCCGGTTCCCAGACCGTGACCCCCTGTTCGTTTTTGTAAAAGCCCTGTTTTTTCTCCGTTTCCTCACCCTCTTTAATGCTGAAAATTTACTGAAAATCCTCCGGCGTAATGTTGCCGGAAAACTCCACGATAAGCTTTTTGTCGCTCTGGGGCTTATCGGTGTAGCCGCCGTTTTCGCTCTGTTTCAGGGCGTGAACGCAGCCGGTAGTGACCTTGTTGTCCTGCGTCATCCTCCGCACAAGCCAGCTTTCCCGGCAGTCGGCGGCGTAATCCAGAACTTCTCTGCACTTTTCGTCCTGTGAAATTTCTTCAATGTCTTTCCGGCTGAGCCCCAAAAAGACTCTCATACCGGCGTAGTCGGGGAAAAGCTCTGCGCTGTTGCACTGGGCGATATAATCTTCGACCTGCACTTTAAGCTGTTCCGCCGATATTACTCGCCGGCTGTCACTTAAGTTCACCTTATCGCACATATGCTTACATCACTCCTTTTCTGACTGGCGGGATAATACATCGGCAAGACGCTCTCGTCAAGAGATAAAATGATACCTGTTTTTATCCGTATGAGAGAATGTTGACACATACTGCAAGCTGTTCTATAATTAAAAGCAATAACGCAGAAGGGGACGTGAAAAAGTGGAAAAACGCTGCCTTATCATATCCGGCGGGGAGTTTTCTCCGGTAGAAGATTATACAGATAGTGATTATATAATAGCCTGCGACAAGGGCTATGAGTACGCCGTGCGCTGCGGCATAACGCCGGATTTAACTTTAGGTGATTTTGATTCCTACTCCGGCGAAGTTAAAAACTGCGAGGTACACCGCTGCAAACCTGAAAAAGACGATACGGACACAATGCTTGCCATAAAAGAGGCCTTAAAAATGGGCTATAAGCACCTGTCCCTGCGCTGTGCCTTAGGGGGCAGAATGGATCATCTGGTGGCAAATCTGCAATCCATTGCATATGTAGCCAATGAGGGCGGAGTATTAGATATAACAGATAGTAATAACGTTATGTATAACCTTCTCCCCGGTGTTCATCACCTGAAACGCCGTGAGGGATATTCCCTGTCATTTTTCTCATTAAGCGAGCGCTGTGAGGATTTAAGCTTAAGTGGCGTAAAGTATGAACTCCATAACGGTGAGCTGACTTCCTCCTTCCCTCTGGGCGTCAGCAATGAATGGACAGCGGAGGAAGCGGAGGTAAGCTTCAAGGCGGGAATTCTGCTGGTCATAATGTCAAAGCTCTAAACCCTGCAATAAGCCCTTCCCGCGCGTAGCCTTCTCTTTGTACTTGTATATGTTGTTGTAGTTGTAGATGTATTTGTACTTGTATATAGGCAAGCCCCGCCAAGCCCGGCCGAAAGAGGGCAAAAAAGCTTTGGATTTAAGAAAAAAATCTGGAAAAATGATGAATGATGTGTTATAATAAATACAATATGTAGACCGGTTAGGAGAAATAAAGATATGAAGTGTCCCGTATGCGGCAATGAATACAGCAAGGTTATTGACTCCCGTTCCGCTCAGGACGGGTACAGTATCCGCCGCCGGCGTGAGTGTCTGGGCTGCGGAGTAAGATTCACCACATATGAAACGGTGGAATTTCTGAATTTAATGGTCATCAAGCGTGACGGCAGCCGTCAGTCCTTTGACCGCTCCAAGCTTATAAACGGCATTTCCCGCGCCTGTGATAAGCGGCCCATCGCCATGAACGATATAAGCGCCATAGCTGAGAAGATAGAGCGCGAGCTGCAAAGCAGACTTGAAAAAGAGGTCAAAAGCTCTGAGATCGGTGAGCTTGTAATGCAGGAGCTCAAGGATATAGACGAGGTTGCATATGTGCGCTTTGCCTCGGTTTACCGCAGCTTTAAGGACATAAATACCTTTATGGATGAGCTGAGAAAGATGCTGTCCGATAAGGAAACAAAGAATATTTAAGGTATAAAAAAAGTCTTCGGAACATTCCCGAAGGCTTTTAAATTTAGAATATATCAGCTTAATTGTTTTTCTGACTGCATCAGAAGATATTGTGGAGCCTGATTTTTCCCTGACTGCATCAGAAAATATTGTGCAGCCTGATTTTCTCCATGTCTGCAAGAGCGCGGAGCTTAAAGCATAGCCTGTCGCAGATAATGGCGTAGCTTTGTCCGTCCCCCTTTGAGGCGGCATCCTCAGCGTCGAAGAAAATGTCAGTGATTTCCGCCGTTTCGTCGCAGCGGAGGAAAATTCCGGCGTAGCGCTGTCGGCTCAAAAGAAGCTCACGGCCTTTTTGAAGCTCTCTGTCGGCTTTCGTAAGATCGCCGCTCTGGGCCAAAAGCTTTGCATTACCGGCATAGGCGCAGACGATTTCCGTGCCTTTAGAGATGTAGGCGCAGTTAAAGAGGCTCAGGATAATGAGCAGAGAGAGCAGCACCGCCGCCCAGATTTCTTTTTTCATTGTGCATCCTCCTTTCGGGCAAAGTAGGTCTGACCGAATTCGTTTACACTGAGGAAGAAAACCTTTTCGGCGTTGCTCTCCCCCAGTTGGGAAAGCTTTTTTTGAAGCCAGTTCCGGTCAAGCCCCAGTCCCTGAAGATTTTCGTCAATAATCCGCCCGTCGGAAATGACGGTGCGTGGGTAACCCCCTTTAGAGGCTTCGGCTCCCGCCTGCGAAACGGAAAGCGGCCGCATGTCGGGAAAGAGGATGAGGCTCAATGTTCCGTCGGTTTCCAGAACGGCGTATTCAACCGAGGAAATGTCAAGACAGGATTTGGCGCGAAGTCTCTGTGTAAGCTCGTCCAGCGTGAGCCGGTTTTTCGCCATAGCCCTCTGGCAGATTTTGCCTTTTTTAATAATGATACTGGGCTTCCCCCAGACGGCGGCGCGGAATTTAGAGCTTTTCATTGTAACGCCGGTTAAAATCACTTCCGTGCAGAATAAAACCAGAACCGGCACAAGGCCGTTAATCAGTGGGATTTCAATGTCCTGCAAAGGCTGAGAGGCGAGATCTGCGGCGAGAGAAGCAAGCACGAATTCGGAAAGCTCCATTTCCCCCAGCTGTCTTTTGCCCAAAAGCCGCATGGTGACCAACAGGACAAAATATATTATAAAAGTTCTGATAATAATGATTGCCATAATTTGCTCCTTGTCTGTCCCCGAAAGGTGGACAGTGTTTATAAGAGTATAACCAAAATCTTCAAAAAATATTTTAATGAGGTGACTTTAAGTGAAGACTGTCATTCTACCCAAACATGATGCCGCCGAGGCCGCAGCCCAGCGTGTAAAAGAGTTATTAAAGGAAAAGCCCAAAGCGGTATTGGCCATAGAGGGCGGCAGAGACACCCGTGAATTGTATCAGCGACTTGCCGACATGAGCGCCGAGGAAGAAATAAGCTTTGCAGACGCATCCGTTTTCCTCATAAGCGATTATGAAATTGCTCCCCGCGGCAAGTATCTGAAAGACCCGATAATTGATGAATTTATCGACTGCGTAGATATAGACGACAATAATGTGTGCTATATAAATTCCCTCACCGCCCGAATCTATGATGAAGTCATAGAGGAAAAGGGCGGCATAGACCTTGCCATAATGAGCGTAGGCGCAGACAGCCGCATAGGCTTCAACGAGCCGGGCACCCAGTTTATGACCCTGACCCACGCCCAGAAGCTCACCGACCCCACCAGAGCAGAGCTTGCTGAGGAGTTCGGCGGCATAGAAAACGTGCCTGAAACAGGCCTCACCATGGGCATCAAGAATTTAACCGATGCAAGGGAGCAGATAGTTCTGGCATTTGGAGAAGAAAAAGCCGAGCCGGTATTCAACATGATCTACGGCCGCAACGACAGCCGCTGGCCCGCCGCCTTCCTTCAAATCCCGAAAAACGTAACCGTGTACGTTGACGCCCCCGCCGCCTCCAAGCTCTGATTTAAATTTTCCTGCGAAAAAGTTTTCCTGCGCCCAAATCTTCCTGCGCCCAAATCTTCCGGCGCACAAATTCTACGGCGCCAAAATTCTCTGCGCACAAATTCTCCGCCGTCCAAATTTTCCGGCATCCAAAATCTATTATAAGTTTTCTTATTGTGTCGCGATTTAAACCGTAAAACTTTAAATCGTGGCAAATTTGCAGTGTATTAAAATGGAAATTTTAATCCCCGATGTAAAATATACTGCCGAACGTCAAGTTTCCTATCAAAGCCTCCCCTTTCAAGGGGA
>JAHHRQ010000077.1 GCA_020025715.1 Oscillospiraceae bacterium
GAAACCAGAGAGGCTGTATTAAATTATGAGACTCTGGACAGAGCCGAGGGTATGAGCCTTGTAAGGATTGAGCTTGTGACCGGCCGCACCCACCAGATACGCTGCCAGTTTTCATCCCACGGCTTTCCCCTCGTGGGGGAGCGGAAATACAGCGAGCTTAACGACCCGTGCGAGCTTGCACTTTTTTCCTCTGAAATCGGCTTTTCCCACCCTGAAACGGGGAAATACATGGCTTTTTACGAAAAACCGTCTGAAATTTACCCGTGGAATTTGTTTACGATAAATTCTTAACTATTAATAATCTATAAATTGTGCCCCCCATGCCTTGAAAGCGGGGGTAGGGAATTATATAATCAATACATTATTACGATTAGGGGCTGGACTATGGAAATTATAAAATATATCCTTGTTGCAGTGGGAGGCTATCTGCTTGGCTCACTCAGCATGTCAATTATAATGTCAAAGCGCGTTATGGGCGGCGATGTAAGAGAGCAGGGCAGCGGTAACGCAGGGGCTACCAATATGGCCAGAGTTTTCGGATGGGGCGCAGGTTTTCTTACTCTTGCAGGAGATGTGGGAAAAGCTGCTCTCGCTATGTATATAGGCTGGCTTCTCCTTGGTGATGCAGGTCTTGCCGTGGGCGGTATTATGAGCACTATCGGCCACTGTTTCCCCGTTTACTACGGCTTTAAGGGCGGTAAGGGCGTTTCTGTCGGCCTTGCGGTTGCGTTCGCCATAGACTGGAAGGTTGCCGCAATAGCCCTCAGCGTATTCATAATTATTGCCGTTACCACAAAAAAGGTTTCCCTCGGCTCCATTCTTGCAGCTGTCAGCATTATAGTTTGCAGCATTGTTATGAATGTGGGAGTTGCAAAGCTCATTCTGGGAATTACTGTTCCCGCCCTTGTTATAGTTAAGCACAAGGATAATATAAAGCGTCTTCTTAACGGCACCGAAAAGGATTTTAAGCCCGGAAAAAAACCGGAAAATGTTAAAAAGTGATTTTAAGGCAGGCATTGAGCCTGCCTTTTTATTTTGTAAAAGAAAGCTTTGGTGCAAAGCTTGAAATGAAATGAGAAAAATGTTATATTTTACGCATATACTAAGAAGCATAAAAGGAGGAAATTTTATATGAACGAACAGCTTCGTCGTGATATTGATAAATTCTGTGAAGAAAATTATGAAAATATATTCAGGGACATTTCCCGTCTGGTAGCTATTGACAGCGTTGAGGGTGAACCCGAAGAGGGCGCACCTTTCGGAAAAGGCCCTGCAAAGGCTCTGGATGAGGCGCTTAAAATCGTTAAGGAGCTGGGTCTTGAGGGCTATAACTGCGAGGGCAAAATGGGTTACGCTCTGCTGGGCGAAAACACCGATAAGTACCTTGCTACCATTACCCACCTTGACGTGGTTCCCGCCGGTGAGGGCTGGAAGGAAGACCCCTTCAAAATGCGCCGCAAGGACGGCTGGATTATAGGCCGCGGCGTTATGGACGATAAGGGACCCTCCGTTCTCTGCCTTTACGCTCTCAAATACCTTAAGGAGCACAATGTTCCCCTTAAATACCCTGTAAGAGCTTTGCTTGGTGTTAACGAGGAGACCGGTATGCTGGATGTTGAGCATTATCTTGCTAATTACCCCGCACCTCTCTTCTGCTTCAGCCCCGACGCAAACTTCCCCCTGTGCAACGGCGAAAAGGGTATTTTCCAGGGCAAAATGGTTTCCAAGATGCCTATTGGAAATATAGTCGATATTAAGGGCGGCGTTGCCGCAAACGTTATCCCCGACAAGGCAAGAGCAAAGGTTAAGGCCGAAAAGCTCGCCTCCACCGAGGATGTTCAGGCCGTGGAGCTTGAAAAGGGGCTGTGGAGCCTTGAAGCAAAGGGCATCGGCGGCCACGCCTCTCTCCCCGAGGGCACAAGAAACGCTATCGGAGTTCTGGTTGACTACCTGCTGGATAATAAAGTCTGCGACGAGAACGAGGAGAAGTTCCTCAATGTCTTAAAGCTTCTCCATGACGACTGGACCGGCGCAAAGCTGGGCGTTGCCGCAGATGACGGACGCTTTGAGCCTCTCACCATTGTGGGCGGCGTTATCGGCATCGAGGACGGACACATGTTCCAGAGCCTTGACAGCCGTTTCCCCACCAACACCAACGGCGCAAAGCTGGTTTCCCAGATGCAGGAAAAGGCAGGGGATGCAGCAGAGGTCATCATGCTCCGGGAGTCTGAGCCTTTCTACATGTCTCTTGACAATCCCGCAGTTCAGATCTGCATTAACTCCTATAATGATGTTACCGGCGAGAACGCTCAGCCTTACACCATCGGCGGCGGCACTTACGCAAGAGATTTCCCCAACGCCGTTTCCTTCGGCCCCGAGCATCCCGAGAGACCTATGCCCGATTTTGCCGGCCCTATTCACGGTGCAGAAGAGGGCGCAAGCGAGGAATACTTCATCGAGGCTCTGAAGGTATATATTCTTGCCCTTATCGAGCTTCAGAAACTGGAATTCTGATTTAATCATTTTTACATTTTCTTAACCTTTATTCCGGGCTGTGCTGTATAATTACTTACAACACGGATAGTGAAATTTTATTATAAAAGGAGCGAATAATATGAGTAAACGCGCTCTTATTGTTGAAGACGACGGTAATATAGCAGAGCTTTTAAGACTGTATCTGGGCAAGGACGGCTTTGAGGTGATGATCTCCTCAGACGGCGGCAAGGCAGAGTCCATGTTTGACCTGTTCCAGCCGGATGTGGTGCTGCTTGACATTATGCTGCCTGTTAAGAACGGCTGGGAAATCTGCCGGGATATAAGAAAGAAATCCGCTACCCCGATTATCATGCTCACCGCAAAGGGTGAAACCGACGATAAGGTAAACGGCCTTGAAATGGGTGCTGACGACTATATTACAAAGCCTTTCGATGTGAAGGAGCTTATTGCCAGAGTCCATGCCGTTATGCGCCGTACCGATGCGGATGCACCGGTGGAAAAGAAGCTGAGCTTTGATAAGCTCACCATAAATCTGGACTCCTACGAGCTTATCGTTGACGGCAAGAAGATTGACACTCCCCCCAAAGAAATGGAGCTTCTCTATCATCTGGCCTCTGCCCCCAACCGGGTCTTTACCCGTAATCAGCTTCTGGACGAAGTCTGGGGCTTTGACTACTTCGGTGACTCCCGCACGGTTGACGTTCACGTTAAGAGACTGAGAGAGAAGCTGGAGGGCGTTTCCGATAAGTGGAGCCTTAAAACTGTATGGGGTGTGGGCTATAAATTCGAGCTTGTCGAGTAATACTAAATGAAGAGCATATACCTTAGAAACTTCGTTGCCACTGCCATACTTGTCTCCGTGTGCTTTCTTATAGTTGCCTTTTCCTTTGTGGGTATAGGCAGAAACTACATCATAAGCGAGTACAGAGGCAATATGATGAACAGCGCCCGTGAGGTATCCCGTACTGCCTCTGCAATCTCCCAGTCTGACTCCCTTTCAAGCTGGGTTCTGGGCATGTCCATAAGCTCCATTGCAAATTCAACAGGGAACCAGATTTTTATTACCGATGCCGACGGCTACGTTGTCTGCACCGACAGAAACCCCAACTGCAACAATCTGGGTATGGCGGTGCCGCGGGACATCATTGATGATCTTGAAAAAAGCGGCGAGCTGGATATTATGAGCGACTTAAACGGCATGTTCAGCCATGACCGTTATATCGTGGCTCAGCCTATATTCAGCATGGCAGGCGACACAATCGGCTACGTTTTTGTCATTAACTTTATTGACAATATGCTGGGCGCATGGTCAACATTTTTAGGCATTGCAACCATTGTCACCGTCGGTGTTTTCTGCGCCGCGCTCTTTGCAACCCTTGTCTACTCAAAGCGCATGGCAAAACCCCTTGACGAGATTGCCGCCGCATCCAGAAAGTTTGCAAGAGGCGATTTCTCCGTCCGTGTCCGCCAGACCGATGATCCCACCGATGAAATGGGGGCACTTATCGACTCCTTTAACAAAATGGCGGATTCACTGGAACAGGCGGAAAAGAGAAGAAGCGAGTTTATTGCCAATGTCTCCCATGAGCTGAGAACCCCCATGACTACCATTTCCGGCTTTGCCGACGGTATTCTGGACGGCACTATCCCCAGAGAGGAGCAGGATAAATACCTGCGCTCCATAAGGGACGAGACAAGGCGGCTTTCCCGTCTGGTGCGGGATATGCTCAGCGTTTCACAGACAAGGAGCAAAGCCTCCGACCCCTCACGGCGGACGGTGTTTGACCTGACTGAGCTTGCACTCCAGACACTTCTCAGCTTCGAGAGCCGGGCAACCAAGAAAAATCTGGATGTTGACCCCCAGCTTCCCGATAACCATATTATGGTAAAGGCGGACAGGGATGCAATCACTCAGGTAATTTACAATCTGCTGGATAATGCAATCAAGTTTGCAAAGCCCGGAAGCTGTCTCATCCTTAAAATTTACAAGGATAACGGCAAGGCGTATTTCTCCATTAAAGACTTCGGCGAAACTATTCCGCCGGACGACCTGCCCTTTATTTTCGACCGTTTCCATAAGTCCGACCGTTCCAGAAGTCTGGATAAGGACGGGGTCGGCCTTGGGCTGTATCTGGTAAAGACCATTATAAACAGCCATGACGAGGACATTGCCGTTAAGAGCGAGGACGGAATGACAGAGTTTGTGTTTACCCTCACTCTGGCTGACGAAAAGTAAAGTCACAGCCGCCGACAGGCGGGAGAGGACAAAATTATATGAGCAAAGAAAACTGGTACAAAACTGAGGACTGGTACAGTCCTTTGAATAACGGAGCGCCGGAGATCGGAGAGCCGAAGAAAAAGGAAAAAGCCAAAAAGGGCTTTACTCCCATGCGTGTTGCAGGGCTTATCGCTCTGGTTCTGGTGCTTATAATTGCCACCTCCGTGGCATTTTCCGGCGGAAGTAAAGCAAAGCAGGAGGAAGTCCCCAATCTTCCCGACAAGGGCTTTGCCCCCTTTGAGCCTTTCAATATGCCCGGCGGGGAAGATGAACTGCCTGACGACTGGCAGGAGTTCTTTGACGGCTTCTATAAAAACGTCCAGAAGGACGTGACGGAAATTAACATTCCCAGAGCCGACCTTCCCGTGAATTTCCGCCTCAGCATTGAGGATGCGGGCGAGGAAACCATGAGCCTTAATGAGCTTTACAAAACCAGTGCTCCCGGTATTGTGGCAATTTCCGGCTACACCGAGGGCATGAACGGTTATAACTGGGGAACCGGCGTGGTGCTTTCCTCTGACGGTCTTATCCTTACCAACACCCACGTTATAGACGGCTGCGACAGCGCCACCGTCACTCTTGGCGATGACAGGGTTTATGATGCAAAGCTTGTAGGCGCTGACGTTATAAGCGATATTGCGGTTTTGAAGATAGATGCTGAGGGACTTACTCCCGTAAGCTTCGGTGACAGCTCCGTTCTTGAAGTGGGCGACAGCGTTGCGGCTATCGGAAACCCCCTCGGCGAAACCTTCCGCAGCACCCTGACCGATGGTATAATTTCCGCAATCGAGCGGGGCATTAACCACAACGGCCACAGCATGAACCTTATCCAGACCAACACCGCCATTAACGAGGGCAACTCCGGCGGAGCGCTCTTTAATATGTACGGTCAGGTCATCGGCATTACCAATATGAAGATGATGTCCTCTTTTTCCAGCATTGAGGGCATAGGCTTTGCAATCCCCTCCAACACCGTTAAAGAGGTTGTGGATTCTCTCTGCACCTTCGGTGAGGTTAAGGGCAGACCCTCTATCGGAATTACCGTAGGCGCAATTCCCGAAAACGCAGCCGAGCATTATGAGCTGCCCGACGGACTTTATATTTCCGCCGTAAGTGAAGGCTCCGATGCGGAGAAGAAGGGCGTTGAGCCGGGAGATATTCTCCTTGAAGTAAACGGTCAGCCGGTCAGAACCACTGATGATGTGAACAAGATAAAGAGTCCTCTTCAGGTCGGCGACACCATGACCTTTAAAATCTGGCGCGAGGGCGAAACCTTTGAGGTTGAGGTTGAGCTGATGGATACAAATCAGGTCTACAAAAATAAATAAGCCCGAAAACAAAAAAGGCAGGCGGAAAAATCCGTCTGCCTTTTTTCTGACTTCTTTTATTCGGAGAGAAATTCATTACCTGAGCTTTCAGGTGCCTGATATTCCTCATATTTAATGGTGAGTGTAACGCTTTTGTCCGTTCCGAAAAGTACGGCGCCGATACGGTAGTTATATCCTGTGCTGAGATTTGTAAACTCTGCTTCCTTTCCCGTGTCGTTTATTGTGGCCTCCATGATGTAATCTTCGGGCTGAGCTTCGTCATAAAGGTACACTTCGATTTTCGCGCCCTTGGGTACATCTGCGGAAACGGAAATTGAGGTGCTGTTGGTTTTTATTACCTCCGGCGCTTTTTCAATGTTTCCGGTGTTGGGGGAAAGCTCCATGTTAAGCTTTACGGCCTTATTTGCGCCGCAGCCGCACATAAGAAACAGACTGAGAGCCAGAATAATGACGATAAATTTTTTGAATTTCATTCTATTACCGCCTTTCTTTGTCGTCTGCTATACTATACCACAAATATTGCCCCGCCGACCCTTAAATTTTTTGAAATTTTAAACTGATGAGCAAATTGTAAAATCTAAGTTAAGCCATACGATTTTTGTTGAAACGTTACTTTCACAATGTTAATATAACTGTATAATTTATCCATTTTAAATTTGCGTAAAGGATGCAGAACATGAAAGAAAATAACTTAAATCAGAAGGAATATTTTTTCGATAAAGAGCAGTTTAAAAAGCTGACCGTAAAATGGTGCAGAAAGAAGAAAGCCTGGATATGGCTTAATCTTTTGGCTGCAATTTTTGCCCTTATCGGCATCGGAGCTATGGCATTTATGCTCTATCAGGCAATGGACCCTGTGGTTCCGAGCCTTGACGCCAGAATTCTGATTATGGTCGGCGGTCTTGTGCTGGCAGTTCTGCCCTTTATCTTTTGCTATGTTACAAGAACTCAGGCTATCCGCGTTCTGGGAAAGCCCTTTTCCGTCATGCGGAGAATGTTCCTCATTTCAAACGATTCCGGCTTCATGTTCGGCTACCATGATAACTTTGACCGCAAATATCTTAACAGCGCCATAGTCCACCAGATTGCCTATTCCAATATTCATCATGTGGAAATTGACAGAGCACAGCAGCTTTTCACCGTTGTGGGCACTACCGAGCGGGTGGAGTATCAGAACATCAGCACCCTCAGAGAGCGTTACAGCTTTACCTCCGGCCAGTTCGGGGATATGGCAAGCTTCTCATTCTTCACCTGCTTTGAGAATGCAGAGGAGTTTTACCGGCGGCTCAGCGATAACGGCGTTTATATTGAATATGTGGGATAAAAAAATGCGCTCCTTCGGGAGCGCATTTAATTTTTATTTAATTACGGGCTTTGCAACAAAGCAGTGCCATTCATCCATTATTCTGTGGTCGATAATCTCGAAGCCTGCCTTTTCGATAGCGGCCTGAACCTCATTTTCACGGCCCTCGATTATGCCGGAGGAGATGTACACGCCGTCAGGCTTAATGAACTGAGGGACGTGGGGGGCAAGATTTATGATAACATCGGAAACAATGTTTGAAAGCACAAGGTCGTAGCCGGTACCGAAGGAGGCACGGAGGGAGGCATCGGTGATAATGTCGCCTGCAACGGCTTTCAGTCTGTCGTCGCCTATGCCGTTTAATGCGGCGTTCTGCATTACTACGTCGGGGGCTTTGGGGTCAATGTCGCAGCCAAGGCAGAAATCAGAGCCTAAAACCAGAGTTGCAATGCCTAAAATACCGCTGCCGCAGCCAAGGTCCAGAACCTTTACACCCTCGCCTGCGTAGTTTTCCAGCTCCTCAAGACACATTTTAGTGGTGGGATGGCTGCCGGTGCCGAAGATAAGACCGGGATCAAGGCGCAGGGGAGTTCTGCCGTCGGCGGGAATTTCCTCCCACTCAGGCACAACAACAAGCTTTTTGCCGGTTTCAATAGGCTTATAGTATTCACGCCAGTTGTTTTCCCAGTCGCTGTCCTGAACATAGCTGGCCTGAGTTTCGGGGTAGGCGGCGATGATATTTTTGAACACGGTTCTGCCCGCCTCGTCGTCGCAGAGGTAGCACTTGATGCGGCTTACGCCTGCAAATTTGTTTTCCAGCTCCTCGTCAACGTAGTCCCAGTACTGGTGGTTTTCCTCAAGGAAGTTTTTGAAATCCTCTTCACTCTCTATTACGAAACCCTCGGCACCAAGCTCGGTCATGCGCTCGCAGCGCTCCTCAATCTCCTCTGCCGGGGTGTTGCATATTAACTCTATATAACGCATAGCTG
>JAHHRQ010000008.1 GCA_020025715.1 Oscillospiraceae bacterium
ATAATAAACACAACATATATAAAAAAGACCTTACCAAACGGTAAGGTCTTTTTTTATTTCAGTTTAATCAGCTGATTTTAATGGTCTCCCAGAGGGTGTTCAGGTAGTCCAGCATCTCGGGTGCCATATCGCGGTATGCGTACTGGTTGTAGAGAGCGGAGAAGTCGCCCAGATTGGGGTAGAGAATTGCCATTGCATCCTCACCCATGTCCTCGATGTATGCGGGGTTTTCGTATACGAGGCTGTTGGGAGATGCGTAGTTGATGTACTCGGCGTTTGCAATGCCTGCCTCTTCGGAAAGCATGTAGTTTATAAAGATCTCAGCCAGCTCCTTATCGTGAGCGGTGCTGGGGATGCACATTGCATCAACAAAGAAGTTGGTTCTCTCGGGGTAGTAGAACTGGAGGTCAATGTTCTCAGCCTGTGCCTCCTGCATGGTGAAGTAGTCACCTGCATAGTAGGAACCGATGGTTGCCTCGCCGGACTCCATCATGTTGTAGATTTCGTCCATAACGTAGCTCTTTACCAGAGGACGCTGGTTGAGCAGCTCCTCGGCAGCTCTGTCCCACTCAGCCTTGTCGGTGGTATTTACATCAATGCCCAGCTTGTACATGGCAGTACCGAAAGCATCGCGGGAGTTGTTGTACTGGAGGATGCCGCCGGCATACTTCTCGTTCCACATCAGATCCCAGTCGCCTGCGTCAGCAGCGTCAACCTTGTTTGCATCATAGATAACACCGACGATGCCGTAGGTGTAAGGTACGGAGTACATGTTCTCAGGGTCGTAGTACAGGCCGCGGAAGGACTCGTCAATGTACTGGTAATTGGGGATATTGTCGAAGTTTAAGGGCAGGAGCATGTTTTCCTGAGCCATGCGGGCAATCATATAGTCGGAAGGAATAACAACGTCATAGCTGACAGCTCCGCTGGAAAGCTTGTTGTACATATCCTCGTTGGAGGGGTAGGTGCTGTAATTTACACGTACAGTCTCGCCGTACTCAGCCTTGTACCAGTCCTCAAATGCACGGATGGTATCCAGAGTACCGTCGCTGCCGTCGGAGATGTACTCACCCCAGTTATATACGTTCAGTTCGCGGACTTCTCCGCCTCCGCCGCAGCCGGTTAAAACGGCAAGTGCAAGAGCCGCAACGGCGCAAAGTGCAATCAGTTTCTTTTTCATTTTCTTTCCTCCTAAAATATTTTTACATTGCAGAGTCATTTTCCCTGTTCTGTCTGCGCTCATCCATGTTCTGAATAAAGTTTGAAATGAGCAGCAGGCCAAGGGTCACAAAGAAGATGATAGTTGCAAGAGCATACATCTTCGGTGTTACGGTTTTTTTGGTCATGCTGTAAATCCGGATAGGCAGAGTTTCAAAACCTGTGCCGGAAGTAAAGTAGCTTATGACGAAGTCATCAAGAGAAAGGGTGAATGCCATAATGGCACCGGTAACAACGCCGGGCAGCATTTCGGGCAGCTCAACCTTTAAAAATGCTCTGAGGGGTGTGCATCCAAGGTCCATGGCAGCCTCGGGAAGGGAGCGGTCCATCTGCTTTAGCTTGGGGAGCACCTGCAAAATTACATAAGGCAGGCAGAAGGTCACATGAGCTATAAGCATGGTCCAGAAATTCAGGCTGTCCCTTGCTCCGAAAAGCTGACCCACGAACACGAACATCAGCATAAGGGAAATACCGGTTATAATGTCGGGGTTTGTCATGGGAATATCCGTTACGGTCTGGATTGCGGTTTTATACCAGCGGCAGCGGAGTCTGTGTATGCCCCACGCTGCGGCAGTACCCATAACGGTGGAAATGGCAGTAGCCACAGTTGCAAGAAGCAGTGTATTTCCCAGTGCCTCCAAAGTGTGGCGGTCACGGAACAGCTCTTTATACCAGTAGAATGAAGGCTCGGAAAAAACCGACAGGCTCTTGGATGCGTTAAAGGAGAAGATCAGCAGGATAACAATGGGGGCAAAAAGGAAGATATACACCAGTATGGTGAGAATTTTTGAAAGTGCTTTCATGCTGCATCACCTCCGTAGACATAGCGGCCTGTTGCATATTTTGCAAAGCCCATAAACACCAGCAGAATAACCATGAGAATAAAGGCCATAGCGGCTGCAAAGTGCAGGTTATTGGCTACATACTGACCCTCAATGGCATCACCTATAAGGAAAAACTTACCGTTACCCAGCTTCTGGGATATATAGAAGGTGCTGACTGAAGGAATTAAAACCATGGTGATGCCGGAGAGGACACCGGGCAGGCTCAGGGGGAAAATTACTCTCCGCAGAACCGCAAGGTTGCCGCAGCCCAGATCCTTTGCAGCTTCAACAAGGTTATTGTCAAGCTTTGTCATAATGGAGTATATAGGCATAACCATATAGGGCAGATAGTCATACACCATGCCGATTATAACTGCGCTCTCCGTTCCTATGATGTGTATAGGAGGCAGGCCGATTTTGCCGATAAGGTTATTTAAAACGCCGGTATCCTGCAAAATGGTCATCCATGCGTAGGTACGGATAAGGAAGTTCATCCACATGGGGATCATGATGAGAGTCATCATGGTTTTCTGGCGCTTCTTTTCCGCATGGGCAATGCGGTAGGCCAGAGGATAGCCGATTAAAAGGCAGACGATGGTGGAAATTACCGACAGTTTCAGAGAGCGCAGCAGGATAAGCAGATAGGTGTGCACCTCTTTAACTGAACCGTCATCACCTCTTACATTGCTGACAGAGGTGAAAAAGCGGGTGATGTTGTCGGTGGTAAAATCGAAGTTATTATCTGTGAATGCGTAGTATGCAATAAAGAGCATAGGCACAAGCACAAAGAGTATTGCCCACAGGGAGTAAGGGGCAAGGGCTGTTTTACAGCCCGGATTGCTTTTTTTCTTACCGTTCATGCCTCTGCCTCCATATCGGGATTTGACAGCTCGTCCATTTCCTCTGAGAAGGTGGAGTAGTCACCGAATCTGCCGGAATACTCGGACTTTTTCATAATGTGGATTGCGTCAGGCTCCAGCTCTATGCCGATTTTTTCGCCCTCTGCAACAGTGTCGGTAGTCTGAATCATCCACTTGAAGCCGTTTATATCCACAATCAGCTCATTGTGAACACCGAGGAAGGTGACGGAAGTAACAACGCCGCAGATATGGGACTTTTCGGGAGAAACAATGTCCACGTCCTCAGGACGGACAACCACATCAACCGGCTCACCGGGGGCAAAGCCCTTATCCAGACAGCGGAAGGTCTGGCCGGCAAATTTAACCTGATAATCTTCAAGCATTATGCCGTCGAGGATGTTGCTCTCTCCGATAAAGTCGGCAACGAAAGCGTTTTTCGGTTCGTTGTAAATGTCGGTGGGAGTTCCGATCTGCTGAATTCTGCCGTCGCTCATAACCACAATGGTATCTGACATGCTGAGAGCTTCTTCCTGATCGTGAGTTACGAAAATAAAGGTAATTCCCGTGGACTTCTGGATTTTCTTAAGCTCCACCTGCATATCCTTGCGGAGCTTCAGGTCAAGAGCACCCAGAGGCTCGTCCAGAAGCAGAACTTTAGGATTGCTTATAAGGGCGCGGGCAATGGCAACACGCTGCTGCTGACCGCCGGAAAGGCTGGTAACGCTGCGCTTTTCAAAGCCGGAGAGCATTACAAGTTTAAGCATGGCCTGTACCTTTTCCGCAATCTCCGCCTTGGGAGCTTTCTGCTCACGGAGCGGAAACGCCACATTCTCGAAAACGTTCAGATGAGGGAACAGGGCGTATTTCTGGAAAACGGTGTTTACATGGCGCTTATATGGAGGAAGATCATTTATCCGCTGACCCATAAATACCACATCGCCCTGATCGGGAGTTTCAAAACCGCCGATGATGCGCAGGGTGGTAGTTTTGCCGCAGCCGGAAGGCCCCAGCAGGGTTATAAATTCATTGTCGTGGATTTCAAGCTGAATATTATCCAGAATGGTTTCTCCGTCAAATGATTTGGAAATGTTCTTAAGCTCTATAATATTGCTCATGTCTCCCGCTCCTCTTTCTTCCTGTCTCTTTTTATAAACAAAAAAATGGTATGCCGCCTGTGCAGCATACCACTTGAAGATTCGATTAAACGCAATTATGCACCCCCATGCAGAACGGGGGCTGAGCATCTCATAAGATAAAGCGTATTTCTATCACAATGGATCAGAGTCTATACAGCAAAGATTACTTTTACTACTCTTATTGACCATTTCACAAGCGTATGCCTGAGGGCACTGGTTTATAGTAACCAACTTATAAAACTGAGCTTCTAACTCAATCAATAAGGCAACAGAAGTTGCCAACTGCACATGCAGTTCTCGGCATTCGACCCGGCTGTCCGTATGGCCTTAGCTGCTTCACTAAAAGTAAATCAGCGGTCGTATATCCTGCCATGGAAAAACTCTTTCCATTCGCAATGCGCTGAGTATAGCATGAAAATTTTTCGCTGTCAACAAAAAATTCACATATTATTACATTCATCCCGTATTATTTTCCGCTCACTTTTTGTTATTTAGACATACAGATTATTTAAGCAGGGAGCTATGTTCTGTCGTAACATATTTTTGTATAAAGTATGTATATTTAAGTGTTTTTATCAGCATTAACAATGAAGCTTCAATATTACCCGTTGCGAAAAAGCCGGCAAGCTGCTCGCTGTAATTGAGGAGTGCCGCGAAGGTCACAACACCATAGGTCTGGGCATTGTCCCCGGCTTCGGCACACTCTTGCTCTGCCTGTTATTTTCGATGTAAAGATGTCCGATCTGTGTCTGATTGATGTATTAAACAAGAAAATCATCCCTTTTTTGCTGACTGAAACTAAATAACAAAAAACTGTTATGCACCTTTGCATAACAGTTTTTCTTTACTTAAAATAAAAGAGCTGCCCTATGGGCAGCTCTTAATTCATCCTTCAGCAGGCCGGAGAAGGTTCCGGGAACAGCTGGTTGAAAAGCCAGCTTGTCATGTCCAGAATATACCGGCAATCTCTCTGCACATCGGCGGTATTTTTAAGATAACGGCGGTGAGAGGTGCGGAAGAACTCGTTTATATCCTGACCGATAGCATTTTCAGAACTCTTTTTCTTGCTCAGGCAGGAGAGAAAATGCTCCTGCAGCTTATCCTCATATGCTCTGTGAGCAGCTATGGACTCGGTAAAGCAGTTATTGTGAACATAGGTGAAAGCGTCGGATGTGTAGTGTATAAGCTTTCCCATATTGTAATAGTTCCAAAGATTCCAGTGCTTTTTATCTTTGAGGGTATTGATGTGACGCTCTATCCAGCGGTCGGCGTTCTGATAGTTATGACCGTAGAACCAGCGGGCGCGTATGGAGCCTTTAAGATAAGAGAGGAAGTTGCGGTCAGGCTCAACACAGCCGATAAGAAATGCCCTTACCTGACTGCGTTTGGGTAATTGGCTAAGCTGACTGATAAGATAATGACCTAAAAGACGATGGCTTTCCTGCTTCATTTATTATCCTCCGAAATTAGTAGTGGTCAAAAACCCGATTGTCGATTATCTTAACACAAATCATGGGGGAATATGTGAACAACTGCAAAAAAAGAAGAATAATCTTTTTCCAAAAATGGCTGCGTTTTTTGTTAAAAATAACGGAGAGTATAATTTTTTGTTTGTTTTCCATACTTGACTTTTTAATTTTTATAGTGATAATATATATCAGTCAGCGGTCAATGCATGATTTGTCAACTGTTAATCCATTATTTCACAATTTTTGACTGCCGGATTTTGCAGAACAAATTTCTCTGCCATATAACATTTGGCAATAATGCCCGTGATCAGGAAAGGAGACAACATGTCCGAAAGCAAAGAAAAGAAAAAGAGAAGCAAGTGGAAAACATTTTTTATAATATTACTGGTTTTAATACTTATTGCCGGTGTGGTATCCGCCGGTGCCTATATGTTTCTGCTTAATAAATTCAATAAACTGAACTTCAGCGCCCTCAGTCAGGACGAAACATCCGCCGAAAGCTCACCCGATGCAGATGATATGGATTACCGCTCAGATAAAGACGTTTTGAATGTACTGCTGGTGGGTGTGGATAATGATTATCTTCCCGGTATGGAGCAGCGGGGCAATTCAGACGGAATTGTAATCGTGTCCCTTAATAAGAACTCCGGAAAAATTATCCTCACTTCCATACTGCGCGATACTATGATTTCCATTCCCGGCGGCGGCTCTGACAAGGCTACCATGGTATATCATAACCACGGTCTTGATACTCTCATAGACTCCCTGCAATATACTTTTGACATAAAAATCGATAACTATTTGCTGGTGAACTATCTGAATGTTATCAACATCATTGATGCAGCCGGCGGGGTTGACGCTGAGATTACCTCCGAAAACATCAGCGAAATGCAGACCAAGATGAAAAATATAAATTATCTTGTGGGCGACCCTGCTGATTCAGACGTTCTGGGCTATGAGGATGTAGGTACAGTCAGACTTAACGGCAAACAGGCTGCCGCTTTCATGCGTCTGAGACTGACTTCCGAAAATGATTTCGGCCGTACCGCCAGAGTCAGACAAGTGCTGTCCGAGCTTAAAAACAGGGTTACAGAGATGTCTCTGTCTGAGCTTAACGATTTTGCAAACGTGGTCATGGAGAATATTACCACCGACTTAAGTGCAAAGGACATAATGGGTATAATTGCATCAGCGCCTAAATACCTGAAATACAGCCTTGAAACCAACCGTATCCCCATGGATGATGCCTATTACAGTGACGGCAGCTACATCCACCCCGATTTGGACAAAACTATTCCCGCTCTGCACGATTCAATATTCGGTGAATAATTCCAAAAAGAACCGTTCTTTCAAATTCTCCATAAGGATATGCTCAATACATAACTACACATAAATATCAGCAAAAGCCCTTAACTGTTTTTACTCAGTTAAGGGCTTTTTTTATTATGTAAAACATCAGAAGATTTTCCCAAAACTCGCCTTTCCTCATAAAAGCTTTCCTATCTGCATCTCGATTTCAAAGAACGGAAGCTTGGGATTATCTACTTCTGTCCTTTGACGGCATAGCAGCAGAAAACCGTGAGCAGTCAACAGCGAGTGCCGAATCCCTGGATAATGAAGCTTTATTTATATTTTGTGCCGGGGTTCCCTGAACCGACGCGCCAAAATGCCGACACAGTATGAACTGTGCCGGCATCTCGGGTAAGAAACCTACTAATGTAATAAAGCTTAAGCTATACCTAATAATGCGCAGAGGCCCATATAAACCAGGCAGCGGAGCAAAGTAAGAACAACGGTAAGAGAAAAGATTATCGGGAAGTAAACATCTTTAAACTTTACGCCTGCAATGGTGCACTCAGTCTGAAGGAAGCCTGCGGTAGGCAGGGAATCAAGGCCAAGAGATGCAAAGACAGTTGTTCTGTGGAATGCAGCTGCGTTGGTGAGTGCTGCGGCCTGCTGGAGCACAGGAGCAGCAAGAACCAGACCTGCGGAAGAAGAACCTGCAATACCTGCAATGAGGTTGGTTGCAATGAATGTAATCATAAGGGGGCTGCCCTTGAAAGAGAGTATGTTATCAACTGCGACCATATAGCCGGGGCAGTTCTGAATAACTGCACCGAAACCTACAATAGCAGCAGCATTTATAATAGTTGTAAGGCTCATAGAAATAGAATCGCTGAGAACCTGTCTGTTTTTCTCCCAGCTGTGGGGCAGATACTTAAACTGAAGTACAATAATTGCAATAACACCGCAGAGAAGAGCTGCTTCAATCTTTATCTTAAATACGTTAAGAACAATAATGGGAACCAGCATAGGGATAAGAGAAGTGATCCAGTGAGGTCCTTTTGCTTCCATATCCAGATCACCTTCGGTCTCGATGCAGCCGGTACCGTAAGCAGGAGCGTAACCTAAACCTTTAGCAGCAAGGCGCTTCTCATACCACTTTATGTAAATCATACCGACAACGAGGAACAGAACGTTTACAAAAACAGCAAGAAGACCGCCGGCACTGACATCAGTACCAAAATAGCTTGCACAAAGGACATTATTAGTAACCGGCACATACGGCAGAGCAAGACCGAGGTTTATACCAAGTGAAAAACCGGCAATAACCGAAGCACGGTTTGCGTTAGCCTTGCGGCAAAGCTTAAATGCAATGGGGAACACTATAAATATAGTAATGAAGCTGGAAACACCGGCCGCTGCCAAAATAGCAGTGAAAATGCAGACGCCGAGAGAAACATTTTTGGGTCCGGTGATATTAAGAATTGTACGGGCAAGGCTGTCTGCACCGCCTGTAACCTCAAGAAGTTTTCCAAACAGAGCGCCCAAAGTGAAGAGGATCAACCACTGTTTTGCAAATCCGACCAAACCGCCCATGTAGATGTTAAACAGGCCGTCCGTAATATCCATGTGGTAAATCAAAATAAGAACCAGTGAGCAGATTATACCACCGTACAGCGTAGGTACACTTTTGTAGCAAAAAATACTAATCAGTATTACCGCACCAATGAGTATTGCAATATCCATAATTACTCTCCTAAAAATCTGTTTTAAATTTATATACCCTTGATACAAGCTTAAGGCTGCGAGTCAGCATTTTAAATTGCCCGACATTCCCCAAAATGTCATTTGGGCATTAAGCTGCTGGAAGAGTGTACCCGATATTAGCCTTAAGTTGGTGTCAACTAATTCATTCGGTCTTTTCGACCGGTTTGCAAATGCTCTCTAAATAAGGAGGCATTATTTCCTCTAATCTGTCCCCCATGTTAAAGACCCCTCCGCTCAGACACCAGTCGAAGGCTACTCCTTTAACAATGGTAGCCAGCACCTCAGCTGCGTGAGTAATGCTGACATTTTCTTTTAAAAGTCCTTCATTTTCAGCCTCAGCAAGACAGCTCCCGGGAAAGTTCCACATGGTTATCGGGGTTCTGCCGTTAAAAAGGCGGACATCCAGTGAATGATTGCTTGTATTATAGAAATTTGTAAAGAAATCTATGCCTATTTCATTCATATATTCTGTCCATGCGCGATAATAGCAAACTATGCGCCTGTCAAAGCTAAGTCCTTCCACAGATTCGTCAAAGTGTTTATTTAACCTGTACTCTGCGAACTTATCGAATATATAGTAGCTAAGCAAATCATCCTTGGTTTTAAAATGATAAAAAAATGTACCGTTTGAAACACCGGCCACTTTACATATATTACTTACAGTAAGGTAAGCAAAGCCTTTCTTTTTTAATATGTTATCAGCGGCTTTATAAATTTTTTCTTTTGTCTCCTGAGTTTTTACCTGCTTCGGAGTTTTAAGTTGCATTTTTAGTTCTCCTTCATTTGTTACTCGTTATAGAGTATGCTCCATAAGAATAGCATTGAGATCGCTACTTGTAAAGAGTGTTTTGACAACTTTGTTGAAAGTCTCTCGCTTTTGTTAATTCTGCACATTTTAGTTTGTTAAAATATGTGCAATATTTTTCACGTTAGTACTTGACTTTTTCTTGTCAATGTCGTAGAGTACGCAATAGAGTGTACTCCACAAGTACTACGGATAAACACAAGCCCCAACTTGTGTGTAAAATTTTAGTTTTAGGCTAAAGAGAGAAAGGAAGTTTTCGTTATGGCACATTCTGATAGGTTTGTAGGTAAAGTAGCCGTCGTTACCGGCGGCGCAAGCGGCATTGGTAAGGCAATCGCCGCACGTTATATTCAGGACGGCGGTAAGGTCGTTATCGGAGATCTTCAGACTGATAAGTTTGCAGATATTATTGATGAACTTGGCAGTGACAACGTTTTCTGCTGCAAGTGTGACGTCAGCGTTCGTGCAGACGTAGATGCTATTATTCAAACTGCTTACGATAAATTCGGCGGCTTTGATGCTATCTTCAACAATGCAGGCGTTAACATATTCAAAGATTTTCTCGAGTTCACCATCGAAGAAAGTGACTTCATATTTAATGTTAACTACCGCGGCGTATTCAATGGTTCTCAGGCTGCCGCAAAAGCATTTATTGCACACAACGTCCCCGGTGTCATTGTCAACACCTCTTCCATCAATTTCCGCTGCTGCGGTCCTAATACCACTCCTTATGCTGCAAGTAAAGGTGCTATATCCCTGTTCACTCGCGGTATAGCTGTTGAGCTTGCACCTTATGGCATCAGAGCTAACTGCTTCTGCCCCGGCTGCACCGACACTCCTATGGTCGGAAAGATTGCAAGAGATCGTTTCCCCAACTACACTGCTCCCAAGCTCGCTATCAAGCGTATGTGCCGCCCCGAAGAGCAGGCTGCCGTTGCATGCTTCCTTGCATCGGACGACGCTTCCTACATGACCGGCGAATCTATATTCAACGTCGGCGGCTGGGGAATTGCCTGATCGGCAGTTTATGCCTTTAAGTCCTATTTAAACTGTTTTCGTTTTATTAAATACAGAGGAACATAGAGTATCTTATTATGTAATTTCAGCCGTATACTGACCGCCAGTATCCTCGGCTTTAAAAAATAATACGTGGAGGAAATTAGACATGAAATACACAAAAGAACAGTGGAAAGAATTAAGCGACCGCATAATGCTCACCCTTCGTCCTACCCAGTACCCCGTAGCAATGAAATTCACCAAGACTCAGGAAGAGCTTGACGCTATTCAGAATATAACCTTCTGCCAGAATAAGGCTAACGCATGTAAGACCATCGGTATGGCAGCTCACTTCCAGGGCACCTTTGCCATCACTCCCGATCACTTCTCCGGTTATTACTGCGCAATGAATAACGGTCTTATGAAGATCAACCAGGAGTACATCGACGGCGCAATTCTCTACAAAGATCCTACTCCCTGGCATCACAATCAGGAAGATGCAAAGAAGCACATCGCTTCCAACATGCAGTATCTGCCCGAAGAGCCCTACACTGCTCTCGTTTGCTCTGCATTCTGCAACTGTGACATTGAAGAGGCTGACTGCGTTATTCTCCGTCTGCCCACTCAGGCTGCATTCCACCTGCTGGCCGGCTATGTAGAAACCGATTGGCAGCGTCTGGAAATTCCTTTCAGCGGTGAATCCAACTGCGCTGATACTTGGATGCGTACCGTTAAGGAAGGCAAGATCGGTCTGTCTCTCGGCTGCCGCGGTGACCGTGCTACCGGTGCTGTAAGCTATGGTGAAGTTCAGATTACCATGACTCTTGAGCAGCTTCTCAAGGCTCTCGACGGTGTTGACACTATCGAGAAGAACGGTATTCTCTACCCCTATAACCCCACTTGCCTCTACAAAGGTGCATTCTAATCAATAATTAAATTGTTATATTATAATAGTAGAATAACTGCCCCGATATATACCGGGGCAGTTATTTTACAATATTTAAGCAGGATATTATATGAAGAAAAAAATATTTATTTCCTTGTCTGTGGTTGCGGGAACTTTATGCACTATGGCATTAAAAACCCAGCTTAGCACTGATGCCGCGATAGCTTTGGGCGCACTGGTATGCAGCATAGTACTGTGGATAAGCGGAGCATTGCCGGACTACGTTACTGCCCTTCTGATGGCCGTATGTTTCATACTCTTTGCCGGCGTTCCTTGCGGGATAGTTTTCGGTGCTTTTTCGAAACCCAGCCTGTGGCTTTTGCTCACAGCGTTCGGGCTAAGCCTATGTCTATCCAAATGCGGGCTATTAAACAGGATTGCCCGCTTTCTGCTGCATCTCTTTCCAAACAGCTTTATGGGACGTGTACTCGGCCTTACAGCAGCCGGATTCATAAGTGCCCCATTTGTTCCGAGTATGAGTGCTAAAGCCGCTGTATTCTCCCCTCTTGCCATGAACATAAGTGATGCCGCAGGATATAAGCGCAAAAGCAAAGAGGCCGCAGGGCTTTTTCTGGCTACGCTCATAGCCATACGAAGCCCCGGGCCTCTGTTTATAAGTGCGTCTGTAAACGGTTATACCCTCAGCGGACTCCTGCCTCAGCCCTATAAAGAGCAATTTACAATGAGTCGGTGGTTTGCAGCCGCGCTTCCGTGGTTTATAATTGTTACATTTTTAAGTCTTTTTATCATCTGGCTTATATTCAGACCCAAATCTTCACAAAACGAGTCCTCCGGCAATGTAGATATTCCTCTGCCTCCCATGAGCCGCAAGGAAAAAATAATGCTTGTAATTATATCTGCCACCATGCTCCTGTGGATGACCGAAAGTCTTCACGGCATACCTGCATATATAGTATCTCTCACTGCATTGTGCGCCTGCCTCGGCTGCGGCATAATAAGCAGCAAAGAGTTCTGCTCGGAAATGAATTGGAACGCTGTTCTTTTTATAGGCGTCGTACTGGAGATAGCTTCGGTATTCAAATATCTCGGCATAAACGAATGGTTTATAGGCCATTTCACGTCAGTTTTCGCTTTCTTTGCCGATAAGCCCTATCTTTTTATTCTGACGGTGGCACTGAGCACAATTCTTCTCCGCTTTGTTATCGTCTCCGAAATTGCACTCATAAATATTTACATGGTATTTCTCATTCCGTTTTCCATGGAGATAGGCATTAACCCATGGATAGTGAGTTTTGCACTGTACTCAGTAGTATGTCCCTGGTTTTTCCTGTACCAGAGTCCTGTGTACATGGCAGCATATTATGCCTGCGATGGTGAAATGATAAAACCGTCTCAAGCAGCTCTCGGCAGTGCCCTATACATGTTAATCTGCATCCTTTCGCTTTTACTTTCTGTAAAATATTGGAAGTGGATAGGTATATTGTATATTTAGACATTTTTAACCTATTTTGCGATTTTTAGGGCAATTTGTTTGATTGCAAGGAATTTCACAAAATGTTATAATCATCAACAAGAAAAGGAATGATCGCAAATTGGACAACACAATTCACAGCTTTGAAAATTGCAGTTTAAGTTTTGCATTTAATGCCGTTAACGGAAAATGGAAGCCTTATATAATATGGTATCTGGCAGAAGCTCCCGGTGGTATTTGCCGTTACGGTGAGCTCAAGCGCAGAGTGCCTTATAAAATTTCCCACAAAATATTTACACAACAGCTTCAGGAATTAGAGAAGGCCAACATTATTCTCCGAACCGAGTATGATGAAAAGCCTCTGCGTGTGGAATACAGCCTTACTGAGGTCGGCTGGCTTTTGGTGCCGGCAGTATTTTTCATGCGTGACTGGGGCGCTATTGCTAACCCTAAATTTACTAAGGAAGACCTTTTGTCCCGTTCAAAAGGTACTCTCGACGGGGATAAGCTGACTTATTCATACAAATCCCCTGAGCTTGGTAAAGAAGTAACTATTACATTTAAATATTGATAAAATCATCTCTCCTTTGGGAGAGATGATTTTTTTACCTTGACCTAAAATTTGCAATGCACAATAGATTATTCACAACGAGCCTCTCTCCTAAGCGGAGAAGAGGCTCGTTGCTTTTATAATGCAATTCTTATCCTACAAGCATATTAGGTAACCAGCTTACTATCTGAGGGAAGATTGCACACAGTAAGAACACTATCAGCTGTATTCCCATAAAGGGCCATACACCTCGTATCGTTTCCTGTGTGGTAATACTGTCCTTCGCAACGCCCTGAAAATAGAAGATAGATGCTGCCATAGGAGGAGACAGGAATGCAGTCTGCATAATGAGAGCCATCATACTGAGGAAGTAGCAGGCATCAAAGCCGACTGAAACAGCGATAGGCACGAAAATCGGAATGGTAATCATGCAGACGGCTATCCAGTCCATGAGGAAGCCGAGGACGAATATAGTGGCCATCATAATGGCGAATACTCCCCATTTTCCTATAGGCATAGAAGCGAAAAGTCTTGTAATTGCAGTGCTGCAGCCCAGGCGCATAAATACGGTTACAAAGAGGTTTCCGAATATGGAAACGGCATACACCATACTGGTAAGCTTTATTGTCTCAATAAGCGTTTTCTTTATAACATCAAATGTAATGGAATGATAAAGAAGAGCGATTACAAAGGAAGCCAAAACTCCCAGAGCTGCCGCTTCGGTGGCAGGGCACCAGCCCATCCATATTGCACCCAATACTGAAAAGATAACCACTGCAACAGGCAGAACATGGAGCACACAGCCTTTTATTATCTCTTTGCGGCTATATTTGCTCAGTTCCTCTTCAGGCATAGGAGGAGCATAATCCTTTTTTACATTAGCAATTATCTTTATATATATGATGTAGGCAACACCCAAAAGTATACCGGGTGTCATTGCGCCGTAGAAGAGCTTACCTACGGAGACATTGGCCGCAGAACCCATAAATACAAGCATTATGCTCGGCGGAATCAGTATACCCAAAGTACCGCCGGAAATTATAACACCTGCTGTAAGTGACTTATTGTATTTTGCCTCCAGCATAGGCTTTGTGAACAAAAGGCCCATAGAAACAACAGATGCACCGACTATACCGGTAGTAGCCGCAAAAAGGATAGCAATGAGGGTAGCAGCTATTGCCATGCCGCCTCTCTGTCTGCCGAGAGCTATTGAGAGGTGGTCAAACAGTCTCTTTGCAACGCCTGACTGGTTCAGCAGCTGACCCATCAGGACGAAAAGAGGCACAGCCAGAAGACCGTAGTCCTTACAATATTTGAATGTACTGAAGTAAACGCTCTGGAACACATCAGGCCCCCAGAACGTAAGGCCCGCGATAAGAGCAACTCCGCCCAAGGCGGCGAAAAGGTAGTAACCGGAGAATATCAGCACCAGTAACAAAACGCCCATGATTATCGCTATTGTCATTCCGCTGACCATTAGTCCTTCGCCTCCTGTTTAAGTGTTTTGAGTCGCTCCACATCTTTAAATATCTCCGCAATTCCCTGAAGAGTAAGGATTGTGAAGCTAATTGCCATAACTATTTTTGTAGGCCAGATTGGTGCATTCCATGAGCCCACACTGAAAGTTTCCAGCGTCTTTACAGATACTATTGCGTTAATGATGCAGTAATATGCGCCGCCTCCGGAAAGGGGCATAAATATCAGAATGTGCAGAATAATATCCAGAATATTCTTTACTTTCTGCGGAAATTTTGCATAAAGAATATCTATCCTTACCATTGCGCCGTTTTTAAGGGCATATCCGAAACCCAGCAGAGCTGCACAGCCGCCTAATATAAAGCAGGTGCCATATGCCCATGTTGTCGGGTGGTTAAATACATTTCTGGCTACTATCTCAATAAGAAATACCACTACCAGAGGAATTAAAAGGTATGCCGCTGCAAGTCCGGAGCCGTCCGACAGTTTTTCCGCAAAGGTAATATACTTTTTCATAAAGCTCCGCTTTTCTTTACACTCTTCGTTAGCTTTACTCATATATCTCTTCTCCTATATCCAACGCGAACCCAAGTAGTCGCAAAAAGCTTATTAATCAATAGCTGCAGCGTCGTCCCAGCTGCTCACTGTTGCAATATACTCCTGCTGAGAATTATATATCTTAGCAAAAGTGGGGTTGCTCTCACATTTCTCCTCGTAATACTCATGTGCAGTGTCATAGATGGTTTGCATGTCTTCATCAGACATTCTGAATATGGTAAGTTTGCCCTGATCCTGAAGCTCCTCGAATTTAGCCCATGCATCAACATTGGCAATACGGTCTTCGCTATATGCCTGAATCATCATGGCTTTGCAGGAAGTCTTGATGATATTCTGCATCTGCTCGTCCATACCTTCCCAAACATTACGATTTATAAGGAAGAGGTGAGTTGCACTGGGGCAGTGGATGCCGGGAACTGTCAGGTAGGGAGCTACTTCATGGTAACCGGCAGAAAAGTTTGCAAAAGGAGTTGAATACTCTGCTGCATCAATAGTGCCTCTTGAGAGAGCCTCGTAACACTCACCGCCGTCCATGGTAACAACTGATGCGCCGAGAATAGTCTCTATCTTTGCCCAGTCGGAAATGCCGCGGATTTTAAGACCTTTAATATCATCAAGACTCTTTATTGGTACTGTTGAGTGATACAGTATCTCAGAGTCAACAACGGCACAGGGGAAAGCCACAACATTAGGGGCAATTTCCAGCATAACCTCGTCCAGTATCTGCTGGCCCTCACCGCCTATGTACCAGCCAAGGTACTGATCCGCAGTCATACCAACCGGCAGAGTACTCAGTATACCCAAGCTGTCGTCAGGAAAGCTCGGTGCGATTGTCTGTCCGCAGTCAAGTGTTCCGTTTCCAACAGCTTCAAGAATATCAGCAGTAGAAACGATGGAGTTTGTGGCAAGACAGTCCATGCTGACGCGGCCTCCGGAGCAGGATACTATCGTATCGGCAAGCTCTGATGCGTAAACGTAAGGGCCGCCGCCTGCGCTATAAGCGCACTGGTAGGCAAGCCTGTAGGTCTTGCCGCCGGCAGCACCGTTTTCGCCGGCGCTCGCAGCTCCGCAGCCTGTTATAAGCACCGCTGCAAATGCCATAATCAAAACCATGGATAACATTCTCTTCCTCATCTTAGTTCCCGTTCCTTTCACTTATAAACGTATAATTTTCGTATATTCTCAATAATATTTGAGTCAAAAGTTTAAAATTTTATTGCAATCATATGTGCATTTTTTAACAATGGACACTTTATCACATTGTCAGTAACATATCAATTAGTTACATTTTAGTGCCTACTTACTTGGTGGTACGAAGGCACAATTAAGTGCGTTCTTGAAATTGTGAAATTTTTGGGTAATATGAGTGGTGTCAAAAACAGTATATTTTCTAATTTTACGGAGGTATCGGCAACCATGAAACTGACTAAAATTTTTGAACCCGGCAAAATCGGCAACCTTGAATTGAAAAACCGACTCATCGTCAGCGCCATGTCTTCTCACATGGGCAATCCTGACGGAACCCCTAACGAAGCGGTTAATTCCTACCTTGTAAGAAAGGTAGAGGGCGGCTGGGGACTTATCTTCACCGAAGACCTGGGCGTAACTCAGGACGCAGGCAGCGACCCTGTTGTCGGCTCTCTGTGGAACGACGCTCAGATTCCTGCATGGACTGAAACTGTCAGACGTGTACACGAGGCAGGTGGTCTTATCGGTGCCCAGCTCTATCATGCAGGCCGTCAGAGATCTCTCAAGGCATACCCCACTCACCCCGTAGCTCCTTCCGCTCTGAAAGAGCCCGCAGTTCCCTATGTACCCCGCGCTCTTGAAGTAGAGGAGATTCACGATCTGGTAAAAGCATTCGGAGAAAGCGCCGCAAGAGCCAAGCAGTGCGGTTTTGACTGCATCGAGATTCACGGTGCTCACGGCTATCTGCTCAACCAGTTCATGTCCAGTTTCTCCAACAAGCGTACCGATGAATACGGCGGCTGCCTTATAAACAGAATGCGCTTCCCGCTGGAAGTTCTGGCTGCATGCCGCGAAGCAGTCGGCCCCAACTACCCCATTTTCTTCAGATTTAACACCTGCGACTATGTTGAAGGCGGCATTGAACTTCCCGAAGCAGTCGTTATGGCCAAGATGCTGGAAGAGGCCGGCGTAGACGCACTGCACTGCACTCAGGGTATGTTTGCTTCCAAGCAGACCATTATCGGACCGGGCTTTATTCCCGTTATGAACTTTGCAAACAACGCTGCAACAATCAAGGCTTCTGTTAATGTTCCTGTCATCGCTGTCGGCCGCTACAACGACATCTACATGTCTGAGGCTATGCTCCGCGACGGTAAGGCAGACTACATAGTTATGGCTCGTGCTTCTCTGGCTGACCCCGATCTGCCCAACAAGGCAAAGGCCGGTAAAGAGGACGAAATCATACACTGCATTGGCTGCAACCAGGGCTGCACCGGTGAGACCGCAGTTGGTAACAGAGTCAACTGCATTGCCAATCCTCACACCTGCCGTGAGACTGAGTACGATCTGTCCATCGTTGAAAATCCCAAGAAGGTATTCATCGCAGGTGCAGGTGTTGCCGGCCTTGCTGCTATGCAGGGTGCAGGAGAGAGAGGCCACAAGATAACCCTCTTTGAGGCAAGCAATGAAATCGGCGGTCAGTGGTTGGCTGCTATGACACCTCCCGGAAAGACGGAGTACGCTTCCCTCATTATGAATTACAGACGTATGCTCAAGAAATTCAACGTTGAAGTTCGTCTCAACACTCCCCTCACCAAAGAGATTGTTGAGGCTGAGAAACCCGATGCAGTTATCGTAGCCACCGGCAGCAAGCCCATGTTCCTGCCTATCCCCGGTCTGGACAACAGAGACTACGTTAAGACCGCTGTTGAAGTCCTCCGCGGTCAGACCATGTACGGTAAAAACGTTGTTGTGGCAGGCGGCGGCATGACCGGTGCTGAGACCGCGGTATTTCTGGCTGTTCAGGGCTGCAACGTTAAGATGATAGAGATGGCTCCTGAGATAATCACCGATGCTGTTGCACAGGTTAAGTCCTGCCTCTTCGAGCACATCAAGAAGTACAACGTTGAGGTACACACTCACACTAAGCTCACCAAGGTTGACGGTGAAAACGGTGTTATCTATGCTGAGGAGTACGGCGAACCCGTTGAGTTCAAGCACATCGATATGCTTGTAAACGCTATGGGTATCAGAAGCTACAATCCTCTCATGGAAGAGCTGAAAGACTGCGGCTGCAAGGTCGTAGCAGCAGGCGACGCCAGCAGCGCAAAGAACGGATATAAGAACATCCGTGAAGGCTTCAACACCGGTAACGCTATCTGATTTTGATTTTATACAAATAAATATGGTTCAGCCCCGCATACAGCTGTATGCGGGGCTGAACATTTTTTATAACATTTTCTATCAGTACTCTTCCGATTCATATCCAAAGCATCTATTATAGCTCTCCACCCCCTCCGAAACAGGCAGAACGCATAAAATTGTGAATATAACCGCCCCGGTAAAGACCGCAAGACGCAGCGTATTCAAAGGCCTGTACTGGCGGATAATCACCAGCACAAAAACGAAGGCAATCCACAGCATAAAGGCCGACACCAGCACCCGCTTCACGGTAAGACCGTAGGTTAACATGTAAAGGCCCATTTTCGCCGCCGCAGTCACAAGCAGAAGTATGGTAAGCACCGACAGCAGCACATTGCATACCCGCAGTATTTTTGCGCCCTTATTGTCTTTTCTGCAAAATGTCTGAGCGGCTAAAATTATGCACAGGTTAATAACCGCCACCCGGCACAGCTCGAAAAAGCCGCTTCTTGCGTACTCTGCATACGAAAAGCCCTGAGGCAGTGCTCCGCCGAAAGCGGAAAACAGATATTTTACCTGCATTGCAATAAACACAAGGTAAACAGCACACAGGGTAAACAGTACTGTATAAACTGTTATTTTCGGCAGAATTCCGGCTTTTTTCAGCACTTTTTCCACAGGCTCTTTCTTTAATACATCCTGTTTTCTGCCGTGACGGCATCCATAGGCAAGGCCGTAAAGGAAAAAGGCCGTAGGAAGAATAAAGAAGCACTTTGCTATAAAGTCGCTTGAATAAAACTTAAATTTCAAAAAGAAGTTTGCAATGCTGTTTTGAAAATTCCGGAAAGCTGATAAAAACAGTTTTGAGAAACCTTCATCCGCTTTAAACAGCAGCGGCAATATAAGCCCAAGGCACAGCAGGCTCAGCAGAACGCCGATTAAAACGGCTAATACGCGGTGGTTTTTCTTTTCCCCTTTCCGCTTTCTGCCTGTGAACTTATCTCTTACCCACGCCCACAGGACAGCAGGCAGGCGGAAGAAATTCCCGAACGGGAAAATGAACATGGCATTTAAAAGGTCAAAAAACAGCCAGTTTGAGGTTCTGTCCTTATCCATAAGCCTGCCCGACACACTCAGCGCCCAATAGCAGGCAGCAAAATGGAAAGCGAACATGTGGAAAAGGGACAGGGGATTTGCGCTGTACAGAATATCCGCGCTTTCGCTGTAAGGAAGAAGAGTGGCAAAGCCAAGCACAAGGGTAATGCAGAGCCAGAAAATGCTCTCTTTCGGCATGTGCCGCCATTTGCCGGTGTATAAAAGGACAGCTCCCGCAAACAGGACAGTAAACAGCGCATATTTAAAAGTGCAGTAAGGGTTTCCGATTACATAATAAAAATGCTGCCCCAAATCCCAGTAGCACCAGGCAAGGAAAATAAACACTACTGCAAAAACCGCATCCTTTGCCGAGGGTTGGAGTTTTTCGCCGGAACCGGCGGTATAAAGTTCATTTTCCTCCTCTTGCTTTTCAAAAATGGGTGCAGAAATACCGGACGGACAAATGTTGCCCGCCTTGGAGTTTATATTGTTCATTTTTTATTCCTCCGTATAATCCAGAATGTCCGCAGGTTTACAGTCCAAAGCTTTGCACAGCGCTTCAAGGGTTGAAAAGCGTATGGCCTTGGCCTTGTTATTTTTCAGAATTGAGAGATTGGCGGGAGTAATGCCTACCCGCTCCGCCAGCTCTCCGGCACTCATTTTCCGCCGTGCCATCATAACATCAATATTAACTACAATCGGCATAATGACAGGCCCTTTCTCAAATAGTGTAATCGTTCTCGTTTTTAAGCAGAACAGCCTGCGCGAAAACATTTTTCACAACTCTTAAAATCAGCCCTATGAACCCCGCCGCCCCGCTTATAACCAGAAAGGGAGGATAATAAATCATGCTCACAAGGCAGATAAGCCCCGCCGCTATGCAGCACCATGAAAGTCTGCGGAGAATAGTAACGTTTCCGTCTATGAACACCTCTCCGCAGCTTATATTTTTAAGCAGCTTATTTAAATCAAGCAGGGCAATTAAAGCCGGAACTGCCCCTGTATATACCGTAGCCAGGAAATAGCCTAAACGGGCCTTTGAGTTGGTCGTGTCTGAAATCAGCCATGAAAAAATTTGCGGAGCGAAGAAACAAATCAGCACAAATATAACCATAAAAAGCCAGATACAGCATTTTGAAAGCCTTACGCTTTTATCACGGTTCCAGTTCATAATAAAGCCTCCTGTTATCCAATGTGAGCTCAGTATAACACCGTGCTTTCCGGTTTTCAAGTGTTTTTTATCGTTTATCGATAAATATTTATTCTTAGTTAATATAAAAAAGCCCTTAGCCGTGGAAACACGGTTAAGGGCTTTATCTGTATTTTTGAAATTTTCAGGCCGCTTTAGGCATTTTTCCTCTCATAAGCTTTCCTATAAACATCACAATGGCGAAGAACACAAGATAGCCTATAATCTGTTTGTAGCCCTTGCCGATGTAGCAGCAGACCACCATGAAAAGACAGCACAGTATACCAAGCGCGGGCATAACAAAGCGCTTAAAGAAGTTAAGGTCTTTTGCCTTAACCATAAGAGAGACAAACATGGGGATATACATGGCGTAAAGGCTAATAACACAGATTTCATCCGGCTCCCAGCCTACCCACATATTGTTGTGAAGTCCGCCCATAAAGTCAGGGCCTTTCATCCACATCAGGCAGGTCCATGCAAACCAGAATCCTATGAGCATAATGCCTGCAAGGCTGGACTTAATAACAAAGCCGTTCTGCTTATCAACCTCGCTGAAAAACTCGTTCTTGGGGCCCTCACCTCTGGAGGCAACGGCATACATGCCGCGGCAGGTGCCCATTATAAATCCGTTAAGGGTTCCGAGGCAGGAGATTGCAACAAATATATACACAAATGCTCCCGCAGCCTTACCGAACACCTTGGAGAATACAAGGCCGGGCAGAGACTCACCCAGAGGCCATGTGGCAATTATAGCCTCGGTGCTGCCCACTGCGCTCATGGAGAACAGGTACAGGCAGTAAATGGCGGTGCAGACAATTGAGCCTGTAATAAGTGCGATAGGAAGGTTTCTTTTTGGATTTTTAAGCTCGCCGTTTATGGAGGTTGCAATTATCCAGCCCTCATAAGAAAAGGCAAAGGCGGTAACTGCGGATAACATTCCGGAGGCTCCCCCGCTGCTTTGTGCGGTGTTTACAGCGCCCTCGCTGAGTACGGCGGCGGTATTGCCGCTTTTAATACCCACAATAGTTCCCACAATGCCCATAAGAAGCAGAGGGATAAGCTTAATTACGGTCATGGATACCTGCATTTTGCCTGCAAGCTTGGGGCTTATGGCATTCATGCCGCAGCCTATCATAATATATCCGGCGGCCAGACCCACAGCCTCGGTGCTTACTGTGCCGTGTGCAAAATCAATGGCATTGACACCGAAAAAGCGGAGAGTGAACACCGCAGAAAAGAATGCCAGAATGGCTACCATGGCAGGGTAGTAGATTGTGGCCATGAACCAGCCCACATAATAGGCATAGCCCGGGCCTAAAGCGTTTTCCGCATAGTCAATAACTCCGTTAACCTTTCCGCTTCTTGCGCTTAACTCCGCAAAAACCAGAGAGCAGATTATACATATAAGTCCCACAAGCGCAGACACAATAACCGCCTGAACCATATTTCCGCCGGTGAGACTGAGAACCTTGCCGCCCTTTACAAATACACCGGAACCTATAACGTTTCCGATGACCATGGCAATGGCTGTGACCAGTCCGTATCTTTTTTCCATTAAAACGACCTCATAATCATTATTTCTGAACTATCTGAGCAAATTTTACACAAATTGGAATTATAACATCATTTTTTTCTTCTTACAAGTGCAGTTTACCATATATCCGTTTATTGACCGCAAAATTGAACCGCCGGCAGGGTTTTTAAAGCCCTTACCGGCGGTTTTTATAAACTTATTTCTCAGACTGAGCGGATTCTTCCTCCATTACCTCAACTCTGGCGTATAAAATACGGTGGTCATTGGTTTTGGTTATGGTAAAGTTCAGATTTTCAAAATTGAACTTATCCCCCTCCTTGGGGATGCCGCCGGTATAATCCATTACCCAGCCGGCAAGGGAAACGCTGTCAGAGTCAGTTTTTATGTTGAAATACTCGCAAAAATCATCAAAGAATATTCCGCAGTCCACTGTGTAGGTATTTTCTCCGATTTTAAGAACCGGCTCTTTAACCTCGTCGTGCTCATCCCATATATCGCCTACCAGCTCCTCAAGAATGTCCTCCATGGTGACAATACCCAGAACGCCGCCGTACTCATCAATCACTATTGCAATGTGAGATTTTCCGGAGCGCATCTTTTGCAGGAGAATATCGATTTTTTCACTCTGGTGCACAAAAACAGGGGCGGACATCATTTCCGCCACGGATTTATCCGTAATGCCGCAGCCTACGTAGAAATCCTTCTGGTGGAGGATGCCCACGATTTTATCAATGGTTCCGTCATATACCAGCAGGCGGGAGAAATGGGACTGCTCAAACTTTGCGGCAACCTCTTCGTTGGTGGCGTCAAGTTCAATTCCCGCAAGATCAACACGGTGGGTCAGGATGTCCTGAGCCTCCAGATCACCGAATTCAACGGCGTTTCTCAGCAGCTTTCCTTCGCTCTCGTCAATAGCGCCCTCCTCCTGAACTTCATTAAGAAGCAGAATAAGCTCCTCCTGACTCATCTTGCTGCTTTCTTTTACTCTGAATATCTTGCCTATCAGCTTTTTCCAGTTGGCAAAAATGAAGTTAAGGGGCATCAGGGCCCAGATAAGCACCTGAAGCAGAGGGGCGGAGAACATTGCAAAGGATTCAGGATGATCCTTTGCAACGCTTTTAGGTGTAATTTCACCGAAAATCAGAACAACTATTGTAATTACGGCAGTAGATACCGGAGCGCCTACTTCCTGTCCCAGCATATTTACGAACAGAACCGTACCGATTGAGGCAACGGCAATATTAACAATATTGTTTCCGATAAGAATAGTAGAGATCAAACGATCATAGTTTTCAGATAACTTGAGAGTCAGCGCAGCCTTTTTGTGTCCGTTCTCGGCCATGGCTCTGATACGGGTTTTATTCAGGGACGAAAACGCTGTCTCCGTTGCGGAAAAGTACGCGGACAAAATAATACATGCTATCATAGCAACAATGCTGTTTATCATTATATAACTCCTTAAAGAATATAGTTTAGTTTGTATTCAGGGTATAAAAAAGGCACACTTATTCCCGAAAAACGGGCGCAAGTATGTCGTAAGCAAACCAGACTATATAATTAGGGTAACAGCCGTCACTACCGGAACCGTCCATTAAATGCATCACCAGCCTTTTTAATTTAAAATTTTTCTCATTTTATCGGAAAAAACATTCCCTGTCAAGAGCGGAAATTTCCCGCCGTACAGGGAAATATTCAGCTTTTCCGCCGCTTTATTCAGTGCAGGCTTATAAACATAAATTTATTATATGTTTTTGCTCTTATGCACTGAAAAAACTGCATATTTTAAGCTTTTGTAAATAATATGCTGTATATAACAGCGTTTCACGAAAAAGTTCAATTTAGTGCTTTGAACTTTCGGAAATTAGGTATTGAACTTTTCTGTATTAGTGCTATAATCTCTATCATATTGAACTTTTTATTTTAAATGTTGAACTTATTATAGGAGGGGTACTGAATGTTGAACGAAACATTTGCCCACAGGCTGAAGCTTGCCATGGATAAGGCGGGCAAAAAGCAGATAGATTTGATACATGAGGCAGCTGAGCAGGGCGTAAAGCTGGGCAAAAGCCAGATAAGCCAGTATGTAAGCGGAAAAACCGTCCCGCGGGCGGATATACTTCATTTCCTCGCCGCTGCATTAAATACAGACGATGAGTGGCTGATGGGAAAAGACAGCGCGGCGGAAGAAAAGAGCGCTGAAATAATTTTAAACGAAAATGAATCTTCAGGGGGTATTGAAATGAGAAATATTAAGAAATCATCCAAGCTTGACAATGTTTTATATGACGTAAGAGGTCCTGTTGTTGACGAGGCCAACAGAATGGAAGAGGCCGGAATGCAGATTCTTAAGCTCAACATCGGCAACCCCGCCCCCTTCGGCTTCAAAGCCCCTGACGAAGTCATCTACGATATGAGCAGACAGTTAAAGGAGTGCGAGGGCTACTCCCCCGCTCAGGGTCTGTTCTCTGCAAGAAAAGCCATAATGCAGTATGCACAGCTTAAAAAAATCCCAAATCTTGATATGGACGACATTTTCACCGGCAACGGCGTCAGCGAGCTTATAAACCTCTCTCTGTCCGCCCTTCTGGATAACGGAGACGAAATTCTGATACCCTCTCCCGACTATCCCCTGTGGACTGCCTGCGCCACTCTGGCAGGCGGAAAAGCCGTTCACTATATCTGCGATGAGCAGTCCGACTGGTACCCCGATATGGCGGATATTGAAAGCAAGATAACCGACAGAACCAAAGCCATAGTTATTATAAACCCCAATAACCCCACCGGCGCTCTGTACCCCAAAGAGGTTCTGGAGCAGATAGTGGAGATTGCAAGACGGCACCAGCTCATTATTTTCTCCGATGAAATTTACGACCGCCTTGTTATGGACGGTCAGAAGCATATTTCCATTGCTTCCCTGGCCCCCGACCTGTTCTGCGTCACATTCAGCGGCCTTTCTAAGTCCCACATGGTTGCAGGCTTCCGTGTTGGCTGGATGATACTCAGCGGCAACAAGCGCATTGCACAGGATTATATAAGCGGTCTTAAAATGCTCTCTAACATGAGACTCTGCTCCAACGTTCCCGCCCAGTCCATTATTCAGACTGCTCTCGGCGGCCACCAGAGCGTTGAAAACTACATCGTTCCCGGCGGCAGAATTTACGAACAGAGAAATTACATTTACGAGGCTCTCACCAGCATCCCCGGCATAAGCGCCGTAAAGCCTCAGGCCGCATTCTACATGTTCCCGAAAATTGACACCAAGAAATTCAACATTGTTGATGATGAAAAATTTGCTCTGGATCTGCTGAAGGATAAAAAGATACTGCTTATCCACGGCGGCGGCTTTAACTGGAATAAGCCCGACCACTTCCGCATTGTCTACCTGCCCCGCATAGAGGTGCTGAAAGAGGCCGTAGGCAAGATAGGTGATTTCCTCAGCTACTATCACCAGTGATTTTCCGAAAATCAGGTGTAAAAAGTTTACAAAAACTAAATTGATATAATCACTCTAAATGTTGTAATATAATAAAGCTGAGAAAATTTCTCAGACTTAAAATTATACACGGACGGAGTAAAAATGTATATCGACTGGACATATGTGGTTTTAATTCTTCCCGCAGTTATCTTCTCCCTCTGGGCAAGCCAGCGGGTAGACAGCACTTTCAAAAAGTACAGGCAGCAGTATAATTACCGAGGCATAACAGGCGCTCAGGCCGCCCGCTATGTTCTGGATAGGAACGGACTGTCAGCTATCCGGATTGAGCATATTTCCGGCAGCCTTACCGACCATTTCGACCCTAAAGCCGGTGTTATCCGCCTTTCCGACGATGTGTACAACAGCTCATCTTCTGCCGCTGTTGGTGTTGCATGTCACGAGGCAGGCCACGCCATACAGCACAGTGTAAATTATCTGCCGGTAAAAATCAGGGCAGCCATAATCCCCGTTACAAACTTCGGTTCAAAGCTTGCAATGCCCCTTATAATTATCGGTCTTATTTTCGGCTCTTTAAGTCCTTTCTTTGCATGGCTTACAGACGCGGGAATAATCTGCTTCGGTCTCTGCACCCTGTTCCAGCTTGTAACTCTGCCCACAGAGTTTGACGCCAGCAGACGGGCCGTGCAGTGCATTGAGGCGGGAAATCTTTTAAACGGCGAAGAACTTAACGGCGCGAAAAAGGTGCTGAACGCTGCCGCGCTTACCTATGTTGCCGCCCTTGCGGTTTCTCTTGCCCAGCTTCTCCGCTTTATAATTCTTTTCGGCAACCGCCGGGATGATTAAGTAATTAAACAACAAAAAAACAGCTGTCACATGACAGCTGTTTTTTTATTTTATTAAACTTCATGTACCATTCTGCGCCGTGAAATTTTAAGCAGAACAAAGGTTATAACGCTCATTGTAATCATTGCCGCAGGATAGGAAACCCACACGCCTTTAAGCTCCAGAACCAGAGGCAGGCTAAAGAGAAACAGCGGCTGCACAACCAGCGGCTCACCGTATGCAAGCAGGGAGCTGTCCGCCGGAAGTCCCAGCGCACAGAAGTAGCTGCCCGAAAAACGAACTATTGCCATAAAGGGAAAAGCCATGGCAAGAGTCCACATGGCAGAGGCAATCTCCGCCGATGCCTCGGGGCCTGCGCCGAAAAGCATAGGCAGCTGAGCTCTGAATATAAACGCGCCTACACTGCACATGGCAGAGGCGGAAACTGCAATCAGGGCACCTTTTCTTCTTAAGTTTCCCACAGCTTTCCAGTCTCCCGCACCGTAAGCCTTGCCCAGAAGGGGCTGTATACCGTTTCCTACTCCGGAAACCATAGGAATAACACTGCCCAGAACATAGCTTAAAACCGCATAAACCGCAACACCCTGAGTGCCGCCGTATTTAAGCGCCTGAAGATTGGTCATCATTATGAGAACACTGTCTGACATTGAAAGGCCGAATGCGGAAATACCGTTGCGAAGAATTCCCAGCACACGCCGCATCTCAATGCGGAAATGCTCAATCTTTTTCTGTCCTTTGAGGAGCAGTATAAGAGCCGGGACTGCACATGCCGTCTGTGAAACCGCAGTTGCAATAGCGGCACCTTTAATGCCCCAGTGGAGATGCTGGATGCAGAACCAGTCGAGAATTATATTTCCCGTAATACCCATCACGGTAAGGCCCATTGCCGTCATGGTTTTGCCGTCCCCTCGCAAAAGGGGCAGAAGTCCGGTACTGAAAACCTGACAGGCTGCGCAAACGCACACCACGCTGATGTAATCGGCAGTAAGGGGATAAAGCTCATCTTTCGCGCCCAGAAGAGGCAGAAGGTAAGGATAGGCAAGATACATTCCGACTCCCATTATAATCGCCGCGGCCACCAGCATAAGCACCGCATGAGCTCTTTCCATATGGACAGCATCAATGTCTCCCCTGCCCATATCTATGCTCATTCGCACCGCGCCGCCTATTCCGATTGCAAGGCTGACTGCCTGAATAAGCGCCACAATAGGCCATGCCACATTGATAGCAGCAAGACCTGCGTCACCTAAATTCTGGCCTACAAAATATCCGTCTATAATTATAAAAAGGCTGTTTAAAAGCTGGCTGAACATGCTTGGAAGCGCATATCTCCAGAGCTGGCTTTCGTAATTTTCAGCTGAACGCATAGAATTCCTCCATATACCGGAAAAAACAGGTTTTATTAGCACAATTTAGTATTTATTATATTATTGTACTTCAAAAAGTAATAAAACACAAGAGGTCGGAAATTTTGGTTTTTTTATTTCCTCATATTCTTCTCATTATTATCATATACTATTATCGGAAACGTTTTCAATCCCCCCATGAGTTTCACATATTAAACTCCCCGTGATTTTTTTATTTGCCGTAGAAAATTTTCTGTTGACAATCCGTTTTTTATATGTTACTATGCGTTTAGTTAGATGTCTCTAACCTGCGTCGCTCCTCACCGAGCGACTTTTATCCCCCTCATGGTTAGTGGCATCTAACTTTAAGGGACCTCAGGAGGTGTACCATGTCCGACGACTTCATTGTTTTTAACTGCGCCCCCACATTATCCGGCGTAAAGGTAGGAAATTTAGTGTCTCAGAGATATACCTGTGAAGAGGAAGTGCGGGATTTCGTCGATACTCAGGACAGGCTTCTGCGTTCCAAGGGTGTCCATGTTGAACTTGTGAAATTAACCAAGAAAACCGCCCTTATATATGTTTACAGAGTAAAGCAGCTTGCAAGTCTCCTCTCCCGCAGTTCCGTTCAGCAGTTTCTGGCAAAATTCGGTTACATCGAGTTTTCCGTAAAAGGCTGTCTGAACCACCTGAAAAGCAGACTTCTTCTCAGCGATTTTCCCCATGAAATAGGCGTTTTTCTGGGCTATCCCCTTGATGACATTCAGTGCTTTATAGATAAAAAAGGCGCTGACTGCCCGCTGGTGGGTTTTTGGAAAGCATACAACAACATTGAACGAGCAAAACTCATTTTTGCCCTCTATTCCAAGTGTACGGATTCATGCTGTCGCCGCTACGAGGAAGGAACTGATATTTATCGGCTAACCGCAGCCGGTTAATAATATAAATTTTGCATTTTTTATAGAAAGGATCTTTTACTATGACTAAAACAGCAGTAGTTTATTGGAGCGGCACAGGCAACACCGAGGCTATGGCCAACGCAGTTGCCAAGGGAGCACAGGAGGCAGGCGCATCTACCGATGTTATGTCCGTTGCCGAGTTTGATCCCGCAAAGCTGGCTGAATACACCGGTATTGCTTTCGGCTGCCCCGCAATGGGCAGCGAGAGCCTTGAGGATGGGGAATTTGAGCCTATCTGGGACAGCGTTAAGGACTCCCTCGCAGGTAAGAAAGTCGTTCTGTTCGGCTCTTACGGCTGGGGCGACGGTGAATGGATGCGCAACTGGCAGGAAGGCGCTCCTTGCGAAATCATCGACACTTACATCTGCAATGATGCTCCCGGTCCCGACGAAGAGGCTGCCTGCCGTGCCCTCGGTGCTAAAATAGTTTAAAGCGCAACTTTACGGCGCTAAAATAGTGTAAAGCGGAAACTTTTCGGCGTCGCGGGGCGAGAGTCCCGCGGCGTCAAATCAAATGTCTAAGCGGTGTCATTTCATAGTCTATAATCAGGTGCAAGCGGTTCGCCGCTTGCACTTCCTTTTTTGCAATGATATTATATATGTAATTGCTTAAGCCTTTAGCTTAATCGGCAAAAACTGAATTTGGGAGGTAAAAGATTATGGATGTAAGAACTTTCAAAGAAAATATTTACCGCTCCGCCCTGCCGCTTCTGGAGGGTCGGGTAGTAACCGATCTTGTAATCGGGCTGTCCCTTCTGGCGGTTGAACTGGACGGAAAAGACTATGCCGCCGCATATGTAATGCGGGAGAGTCTGGGCGGCGGATGTTCGATTTTCTCCTACGCCGCTGATGCGGTGGGCATGTCCGCCGTGGATGCCGGAAAATGGTTTGTTGATGGCGGCGACGATGTGCAGAGAGCAATAGGCTGCGCGGTTATAAACGCGGCAAGTCAGGTTCTGCCCCTCAAAGACAGCGGAGGTCCTGATAAGCCCTTTGACGTGGAAATTAAGAAAGGCGACACCGTTGGAATGATAGGAAACATTCGTCCGGTGGCAATGCAGCTTAGAAATTCCGGCTGCAAAATGATGATTTTCGATAAAGGTCAGTGCGCCAAAGGCAATGTGACCGAGGACATTTACCCCATGGATAAGCAATCTGAGCTTCTTCCGGGGTGTGACGCGGTTTTCCTCAGCGGCACTACCACCGTAAACGGTACGGTTATTCCCCTTACGGAGCTTTGCCCTAATGCCCGGGATATAGTGCTCATCGGCACCAGCACTCCTATGATACCCGAGGGCTACGCCGGAACCAATGTCAGCGTTCTTGCGGGCAGCTGGTGGAAGAAGGATGCAAAAGAAGAAGTATTCCGCTTAATTTCCAGAGCCGCCGGTATTCAGGCTTTGGGAAAATTCATGATAAAGAAAAACGTGAGAATAAAATAACTTAAAATCTCCGGTATGCAGTGCATACCGGAGATTTTTTTAACTGTATTCTATTATATAAATACTATCTTACTTTGTAAGAACATACTCGTTCATGGGCTTTATCATGAACTGGTTATAGGGGAACTTGTCGGTGGTGACATAGCCGGCAGGTGCATCAATGAGCTGAGGAATACGGTTTACAAGGGTGGCGCAGGTAAGCTCAACGGTGGCAGGCTTATTTACTATGCAGGTGGTTTCAGGCTCGCCGTGGAGAGTCCACACGTTTCTGTCAAACTCATCCTTATTGAAGATTTTACCCACACACTCGGTTACAAGGGTGATGCCCTCCTCAGTCTCGGTGGTAACTATGGCTCTCATGCCGGTAACATCGCCGGCCTTTACTACCATGCCCAGAGTCTCGGACTGCAAATCTTCCTTGTCAATGCAGGGGATGCACTTCTGAGTCTGGGAAACCACATGGAGATCAAGCTTGCTGCACAGCCAGCCGTTCTGGTTCCACATGTAAGAGGGAACATACTCACCGCTTTCAACCAGTCTCTTCATCTCATCGGAAGGAGTCTCGTTATACTGGCCTATGGTCTTGTAGAACTCCTCAACGGTAAGTCCTGCGCCGTGGCCCTCTGCAAGAGCTACACCGTAGTCCTCTACGTTATAGGAGGAGCTGCCCTCAATGGTGGTTATTTTGTGGGAAGAACCTGCAAGATTGGTGACCAGAGTGCCCCAGTAAAGGTCGCAGTAGCCCACACCGGTAAGGGTGCAGTTGCCTTCCTTTGCAAGCTTATCCAGCTTTTCGGTGATTGCGGGAGAGGAGTTCCATGGGTAGAGAGCTTCTTCACAGGTGGAAACTGCGTTTACACCGTGCTTTGCGCACAGCTCATATATATCCTCAATTTCAGCCATGGTGCTTCTGGTTGCGACTATGCACACATCGGGCTTCCATTCGCCCAGAAGTCTGTCTGCGTCAGCGGAGGACTCAACTTTAACGCCGACTTCGGGATAGCCGTCTCCGATTATTTCAGAAACATCTTTTCCTATATGGCCGGGATTGCGGCACATTGCGCCCACCAGCTCGCCGCCGTGTTCAATAACATAGCGCATAAGGTAACGGCTCATTTTTCCTGCTCCGTACTGGCAAACTCTTATTTTACGCTCCATAATAATACCTCCGGAATATTTTGATTTTTTATTGTAATAATCAGGTTAATTATTTAACAACCTTTTGTGCCTTTATTATACAGATTATTATTACAATAAAGTCAAGATATATTCTGTTATATATTATTGCCAAAAAATTCTATTGGAATTTGTGTCTTATAATAAATATTCCGGGTGCTGGAATGGAGTATGGGAAAGTCCACCATTACCTCGCAGAGATAATCCCCCGCTATGCTGTAACCGTGGTCAAAAACGTAATCCACAAGCCTGTGCACGTTATCCTCTTCCTCGGAAAAATCCCCTGAGCAGAGACAGGCGTAGGTCGCCGCCGGCAGAATATCCAGCCCCTCATCATTTTCCCAGTCGTCCATAAAAAGGAAAACCTCATTTGAGTACATATTTCCCTTCAAAAGGTCCTCTTTTCTTATGATTGTGCCTGTATTTGTGAAATATGAGATAGGAATATTGCTCATGGCAAGCTGTTTTTTCAGCTGCCGCAGCATATACTCATAGCCGCCCTCATTCTGGTCGAAATAGTTAATGTCGCAGCTGTGGCGGAAGATTTTTCTTTCCGGCATAAATTCAAGGAAAACCTCCCCGTTTTTAGGGGTTGCCTCGTATTTTTTGTAATTATTAAGGGTTCTTACTATGGCAGTTTTTGAGCGCTTAAGCTGTTCGATTTTATCGTCCAGCTTCTCTATCTGCCCCTGAAGGGTCTGTTTCATGCTCTGCGGGTCGCTGTTTTCAAGCAGCGCACGGATTTCCCGCAGGGTCATGCCGTAAAGCTTCATGTTCTGTATAAAATCCAGACGGGCGGACTGGATGATATGATAGTACCTGTATCCGGTGTGTTCATCGGTATACTGGGGCTTCAAAAGACCTTCCCTGTCGTACAATCTCAAGGTCTGCTGAGACACATGGTTAAGCTCTGCCATCTGGCCTATTGTGAGTTTCTGCAAATCCATAAAAGTCTCTCCTTAGTATAAAGTTTAGACCATTATAAATCAGCAAAGGAAGGATTGTCAACAATTTCACACGCCGTTTTTTTCTGTAAAATCATTTGTTTTACAGATCCTTTGATGATATAATTTTTCAACAAAAGAATTTACGCAATACTATTAACAAAAGTGGTGATATAGTATGTATGAGCTTCTCAAATCAAAATTCAAGGCTCAGTTCGGGCGAGATGCCAAATGGATTTTTTCCGCTCCCGGACGTACAGAGCTGGGCGGGAACCACACCGACCACCAGCGTGGGCGGGTTCTTGCCGCGGCTGTAAATCTTGACACCAAAGCCGCCGTAGCTCCAAACAGCGAAAATATTATAAGGGTTTTTTCCGAGGGCTACGGGATGTGTGAAGTTTCTCTCCCTGCGGATGAGCCGGAAGAAGGGAATTCGGCACCAGCCTTTCTATTATAAAAGGTATGGCCGCTCGTTTTGCTCAGCTGGGGCATAAGGTAATCGGCTTTGACGCATATGTGTGTTCAGATGTGCTGCCCGGCAGCGGGCTTTCATCCTCTGCCGCCTTTGAGGTGCTTATGGGTATCATCATAAACCACATCGGAAACTGCGGTCTTACTCCGGCGGAGATTGCCATGGTGGGGCAGTATGCGGAGAATGTATACTTCGGCAAGCCCTGCGGCCTTATGGACCAAACCGCAAGCGCCGTTGGAAATGTTCTCACAATCGATTTCAAAAATCCGGATAAGCCGGACATTCAGCCTCTTAGCTTTGATTTTTCCGCCTGCGGCTACGCTCTCTGCATAATAGATTCCGGTGCAGATCACGCGGGCCTTACCGACTGCTATGCCGCAATACCACAGGAGCTGAAAAAAGTATGCGCTTTCTTTAATAAAGAAGTTTTGAGAGAGGTTTCGGAAAGTGACTTTTACGAAAATATTGCTCAGGTGCGAAAAGTCTGCGGCGACAGGGCGGTTTTAAGAGCTGTTCATGTATTTGATGAGAACAAAAGGGTCGCTGCTCAAACCGAAGCATTGAAAAATGGTGACTTTCAGGAATTTTTAAGGCTTGTAAATGCCTCCGGCAAATCCTCATGGGAGCTTTTACAGAACCTTATCCCCGAAGGCGGAACCGACAGACAGGAAATGGCATTTGCCCTCTCGCTGGCTGAGCACCTGTTAAACGGACAAGGCGCTGTGAGAGTTCACGGCGGCGGCTTTGCGGGGACTATACAGGCTTTCGTGCCGGAAAATATGCTGCCTGAATTCAAGGCAGGAATTGAGCGTGTACTTGGGGCTGACAGCTGCCATGTGCTTACCGTAAATCCGGCAGGAGGCAGGCTTTTGGAAGAATGTTGAAACGGTGGGGCAAGCTTGGTAAAGGCTTATGAGTTCCATACTCTGCCCGACGGGAGAACTGTAAAAGCCTATGAAATCAAAATCCGTTTACGCTTTTGGCATAAAATAAAAGGGAGTTTAATATGAAAATACTGCTTACAGGCTTTGACCCCTTCGGCGGTGAAAGCATAAATCCCGCCTATGAGGCGGTTAAGGAAGTGAAAGCTCCGGAGGGTGTGGAGCTTATAAAGCTTCAGGTTCCCACAAAATTTTCTGAATCCTTCCAATGTGTAAAGGCCGCTATGGAAAAAGAAAAACCCGATGCCGTTATATGTGTAGGTCAGGCAGGCGGCAGAAAGGCTGTAACTCCCGAGCGCATCGCCATAAACATTATGGATGCCGAAACGCCGGACAATGATGGCTTCATCCCCACCGACCTGCCAGTAGTCTCCGGCGGAGAAAACGCCATTTTTTCCACACTGCCTGTTAAAAAGATAGTTGCCGCCATAAAGGCTGCCGGAGTTCCCGCTCAGCTTTCAAACTCTGCCGGAACTTTCGTGTGCAACCGCCTTATGTACGGCGTTTTAAATTTCTGCAAGGAATACTATCCCCGCACCATTGCAGGATTTATCCACGTTCCTTTTATCCCTCAGCAGGTTGAGGACAAACCCGCTCTCCCCTCTCTGCCGCTTTCTCAGATAGTCACGGCTTTAGAGGCTGCGATAAGCTGTGTGGCAGAGGAATACAGGTAAATAAAAAAGCACCGCTTTTTGCGGTGCTTTTTTCTAATTGTTTTCAACTATGCTTTTTCTGTACTGTAACGGCGTTTTACCGCAGACGTTTTTAAATACCACATAAAAATACTTGGGATTTGAAAAGCCCACCTTTTCCGCAATGTTTTCAACCGGCAGAGCCGTTGAACGTAAAAGTTCTTCCGCTTTTTCCACACGGATCTGGTTTATATACTGGCTGATCGAAATCTGAAGGCTCTCATGGAAAAGTCGGCCGAGATAAGCGGAGCTCATATTGAGTCTGTCCGCAATGGAGGCAGGAGACAGATTCTGGTCTGCATATTCCTCGTCTATCATCTGCGCCACCTGCGCCGCTATGCCGTCAAGCCTTGTTTTGCGCTGTTCCTGATTATAGCGGACAACGGCAGCGAAGGCCTCATCAAAGCGGCTGTTCAGCTCCTCAATGTCACGGAGCTTATTCATAAAATCATTGCTTATAACAGGCTTGAGTTCCGGCAGCGCTCCTTCAAGAAGCTCCGCCATTTTATGAAATACCACAAGCTGTTCCACATAGCTGCTGCCCCGAACTTCTCCCAGCAGCTCCTGCCACAGCGCTCTTGCCCCCTCCAGATCCCGGCCTTTCAGTGCCGTCATAATCTGGTGCGGCTGTTCTCTGCTCTTATCTGACAGGGGCTTTGTACAGCAGCAGTCCTTTTCCGACAGCACCCACTGTCCCGCATACCAGAACTGCTGGCTGCGCAGTTCCGTCAGGATTTTATAACAGGCGGGCAGTTCCGCCAGAGTTTTTCTCGGAATTCCGCAGAAGCAGCGGCAGCCGCTCTGCTGCACAAATGTTCCGCACAGTTCACCGGCTCTCAGCGCGTCATTATCCATTAAAAGCACCACCTCGCAGCCGTGCTGTCTGTCAAGCAGGGCCTGCGGGCAAAGCCGGTTTATAAGCTCTCTCAGCTTCATAACATCGCCGCCGTCCAGAAGCAGAAGTGTAAAGGGCGGCACAAGTTCAAGTTTCTGGTCTATGTACTTGTTTTCAAGTATACTTCTGAGGTTTCTTGCCTTCTGATATTCGCCTGACTTTTGGAGCAGATTGTCTATCTGTCCGCTTGGGTCTGCCTCGTCCCCGTCTTTGCCGAGGACTGCGCGGATATGCCTAAACGGGAAATAAAGATAGATAAGGCTCACGCCTATACCAAGAAACAGCAGCGCAAAGCCCAGACTAAGACCCGCGCCTATACCGTTTCTCAGTTCCAACAGCCCCGGCAGACACTCTTCCAGAGGCAGAATTCGCAGGCAGTACCAGTCGTTTGAGTCTATGCGGGAATACAGGCACACCAGCTCCTTCCCGCCATGTCTTTTCATTATATAATTGGCCTCGTCTGTCTCCTCAGACAGCACCTCATCGAGAAAAAGGGGCAGTTCATTTACTATTTCCGGATTGCCGGAAGAAAGCAGCTTTCCGTCTTCATCTATGAGCAGACAGCTTTCCTGTCCGTATAGCTCTGTAAGCTTATCTATATACCAGCTTTTATCCACATTCAGCATCAGGATGCTGCCTCTGGGTTCTTCCAGATATGTGGTTTCAAAGAACATAAAGGAATAATATTCATGCTGAAATTCCTCGCCGGGAAATGCCACGCGAAGTATTGGCTTCATTCTTGTTTCCACATCCGGATTTTTAAACAGCTCAACCGCGCTCTCGTCCGCAAATTCATCTGTGGGAGCACTGAGCATACGGTAATCGGTGGAATATATGTAATCTGAGTAACGGTTAAACACGAAAACGGAGCTTAGGAAATTACGGCTGCTGACAAAGGCGTTCAGCGTGCGCAGGTCATACACTCTTTCCAGCTCGCTTATATCCGTTTCGTCCAGAAGCCGGGCAACTGAGGGGTCATAGAATATCTGCATTCCGTACTGCTGTATCATGCTGTCGGTAAAGGCGCCCAAAGCGTCAGTCTGCCGTGCAAATTCAGAATCCTGCAAGGCGAGAGAGTTAAGGGCGATTTTCTGAAAGGACAGATAAACTATACCTATAACCACGCTGAGCACCAGCAGCGCAACGCCGAAAAGCAGAAACAGAACCTTACTGTTTTGTTTAAATCCGGCAGAAAATGTGCTGTATTTAGGCTCATTATCCATATTCTGTTTCCTCCTTTCCGTTTTGCGTGAGTTTTAGTATAACAAATACCGTCATATAATTCAACTTTACTTATCAAAATCAATCTGCTATCATATACTAAATAACTCTGTGAAGGTGCATTATGCGAAAGCTATTATTTTTAATTCTGCCCCTTGTTTTCCTGCTCAACGGCTGCGCCCTTGGAGCTGCTCGGGAGCCGGCCGCGGATTTTGCCGGCTATCAGGGAGAAGTCATGCTGTACAGCTCTATGCAGGACCGGCAGCTAAACGCATTAAAAAAAGGCTTTGAGGAGAAATATCCCGGAATAACCATGAACTACTGTTACGGAAATTCGGGAAAGCTTTTCACAAAGCTGAATTCGGAAGTTCAGTCCGGCGAAATAAGAGCCGATATTATCTGGACCGGCAACCCCTCAGATTACATAAAGCTTAAAGAAAACCGCATCCTCTCCCCATACATTTCCCCGCAGGCTATAAACATAAATCCCATGCTTATGGATGAGCACCACTACTATGTGGGCGGCAGACTGACCTCTGCCGTAATTGCTTACAACACTGAGCTTGTAAAGGAAAACGAAGCCCCTGACCGCTGGAATGAGCTGCTCGGTCCCAAATGGAAAGACAAAGTCATTATGGCAGACCCGTGCAGCGCAGGCAGTTCATCCTATTTTATGACAGCCCTTATGCAGTCGGAAAAGTACGGAGAAGATTATTTTAAAAAGCTCCGGGCTAACGGCTGCATGTTGGAAAGCGGAACCGCCGCAACCCACCTGAGAGTTGCAAAAGGTGATTTTGCCGTCTGCATAGGCATTGATTACGTGGTGGAAAATCTCAAAGACGAAGGCTTCCCCATTGACATGAAATACCCCAATGAGGACATGATTTCCCTCTGCTGTCCCATAGGTTTGGTGGCGGGCTGCCCAAACGAGAGAAACGCCCGTCTGCTGTACGATTTCATTCTCTCTAAAGAAGGACAGGAAATTCTTACGGAAAACAATCTTATCAGCGTCAGGGACGATATTGCTCAGCCCGGCTTTTTCGTTGGCGATCTTATGTCGCACGGCTTGGAGCTTGACCCGGTTCAGCTCTGCCGCAGCGAGAACCAGTGCCTTTTGGCCTTCGACCGTATATTTTTCATAGATTACAAATAAAAAAAGAGACGCTTAACGCGTCTCTTTTTTTATATTCAGATTTAATCCGTAGTTCTGACCGGATCATCGCCTGACTCGTCGGGAATGTCGCCGCCTGCGTTTTTAACCATCTTCTTTTCCATTCTTTCCATGAATATGGGAGAGCAGATACCGATAATGCTCAGCACTATAAGTACCCAGCAAAGAGGAGTGGAGAAGAGAATTGCAGGGTTGCCGCCGGAGAGCAGCAGGGAGCGGCGAAGTCCTTTTTCGCCGATAGGTCCGAGAATAAGGGCCAGCACAACCGCAGCGGGATTAAGGTCAAACTTTCTGAAAAGATAACCCAGTACGCCGAATATCATCATAATAACCACGTCAACAAAGTTCTTGCGTATTGCGAAAGAACCGACAACGCAGAGGACTGCAACGCAGGGAATGAGGATAGCATCGGAAAGGCGGGAAATCTGGGCAAATCCGCGGCAGCCCAGCAGGCCTATAAACAGCATTGCAAACTGAACAAGTACAAAGCCTGCAAAGAAGGTATAGGTCATAGGAGCATAGCGGGTGAAAAGCTCGGGGCCGGGCTGGAGTCCCTGAATTATAAGGCCGCCCATCAGAACCGCTGTAACAGACTCACCGGGAATACCCAGAGTCAGCATGGGGATAAGAGAACCGCCGGTAACAGCGTTGTTTGCAGCCTCAGAGCCTGCAACGCCTTCAATAGAACCGTGGCCGAACTCTTCCTTGTGCTTTGAAAACTGTCTGGAAGTGTTGTAGCCCATAAAGCAGGCAATGGATGCTCCCGCACCGGGAAGAATACCGACTATGTTGCCGATAATCCATGAGCGGAAAATAGTGGGAGTAATGCGCTTGATGTCGCCTTTATCAAGTGCAATCTTATCTTTGAACTTGGCTGCTTTTTCACGCTCTTTTATCTTCTTTTCAGCAAGGATAAGAACCTGAGACATGGAGAAAAGGCCGATAAGAGCGCAGGTGGTGTTTATGCCCTCATAGAGGGAGGCCTGACCGAACATGAAGCGCTTTACGCCCTCAATAGGGTCCATACCTATGGTAGATATTAAAAGACCCAATGCGCCGGAAATAAGGCCCTTCAAGAGGGATTTGGATGCAACACCGGCTATTATTGTAAGGCCGAATATGGACAGCCAGAAATATTCGGGAGAACCAAACTTCATGGCAAGCTGGGCCAGTGCAGGTGCGAAGAAGTAAAGGGAAATACATGAGAGAAGTCCGCCGCAGAAGGAGGAGAAGCAGGCAACTGCCAGTGCTTTACCGGCTTTGCCCTTTAATGTGAGCTGATAGCCTTCAATGGCGGTAGCCGCCGAAGCGGGCGTTCCCGGAGTGTGAATAAGTATGGCTGAAATCGAACCGCCGAAGATAGCGCCGCAGTAGATAGCGCCCAGAACAATAAGTCCGGTCTCAGGCGGCATTGTAAAGGTCATAGGCAGCAGCAGTGCAACGCCCATGGCAGCGGAAAGGCCGGGGAGACAGCCTATAATTATGCCGATGGCGGTGCCGCCTGCCATAAACAGCAGGTTTAGAGGTGTAATGGCATTTATAAAGCCCTGACCCATAAGGGATAAAGTTTCTAACATAATTCTGCCCCCTTATTTAAACAGCAGTCCCACAGGCAGCTTAACACCGAGGAACATGGTGAATGCGCCGTAGACAAGGCCGATTATAACCAAGGTTGTAATTACGATCTGCCACTTAGGCACCTTGAGGAACACAAGGCATCCAATCATAAGCAGAACGGTGGATATGTAGAAGCCAACTAAATACATGGCTACCAGATACCCGATTATCATTGCAAGGATAGGGAAAAACTGCTTTGGAAGGAAATCTGCGAAAATTTCTTTAATACCGCTGGTGACACCCTTCTTTTTGGCGCTTATCAGCATCTGGATGAGATAGGCGGTGGTGAGAAGGAACAGGAGCACTATTATAAACAGCGGGTAGGTCTGCGCCTCTTTTTTTAAGTTGAGCGTCATAGCCAGGAACATTATGCACACGGCATACATGAATCCGACTACGCCAAGGTCGGTTTTTTTCATATTAGCCTCCTCGATGAGCAAAACAGCTCAAAACAGCTATATAAGTATGAGCGGGGTCTGAGCCCCGCTCATAGTAGTTAGTTATCCAATTTGACTCGGAAACGAAGTTTTAATTACTCGCCCCAGATGTCTGCCAGTCCCTCAGCAAATTCCTGCTGCTGAGCGATGATAGCGGTGGTATCTGCTGCGGACTTGAAGTCGGTGTTCATGCCGGCTGCCTCAGCTGCCTTCAGATAATCCTCATCCTGCATGATCTGCTGGAAAGCATTCTCATAGAAAGCAATGACCTCATCGGGAGTGCCTGCGGGAGCGCAGATGCAGCGGGAAGAGCCCAGCCACTTGTCGTAGTAGCCCAGTTCGCCCAGAGTGGGAACATCAGGCAGCTCAGCCAGACGCTCGCCGTTGAATACGCCCAGAACCTTAACCTCGGAGGTAAAGGAGGCAAAGTCTGCTACCTTTGCAACAGAGAAGTCAACCTCGCCCTGACGGAGAGCCAGCAGCTGGTCGGCAGTGCCGCCGTAAGGAATGTCGGTGTACTCAAAGTCTGCGGAAACAGCCAGCATCTGAGCGCCGATGTGGTTGGACTTATGGTTGCCGTTGGTGGAAGCCTTCAGCTCACCGGGATGCTCCTGAGCGTACTTTACCAGATCCTCAAGAGTGTTGAACTGGGAGTCTGCCTTAACAAGAACAACGGAAGTCTCGGTAACGTGGTTGCAGATAGCTCTGAAGCTGTCTACAGTGTAGTCTGCAAGACCCTCGGTGATGGAGGAGCTGAAGTTGGGCAGGTTGACAAAGCCGAGGGTGTAGCCGTCGGGCTTTGCCTGAGAAAGAGCAGTCCAGCCGATGGAGCCGGAGCCGCCTTCTACATTTTCAATAATGACGGGCTTGCCGATGTACTTTTCAGCGTAAGCTGCCAGAACACGGGCAGTGTTGTCAGTGCCGGAACCGGCCTTGTAGGAAACGATGATAGTTACGTTCTCCTCAGGAGCCCAACCTTCTGCAGCTGCATCTGCAGGGGCGTCGGCAGGAGCCTCAGCGGGCTTTTCTGCGGGCTGTTCGGGAGCTTTGCTCTCACCGCAGGCTACCATAGAGAGAGCCAGCAGAAGAACCAGCACTAATGCGGTAATCTTTTTCATTTTTTGTCCTTTCTGTCTCCGTTTCATGGAGGCAACAATATTTTTTCGGGCGAAGCCGACTGCTCCGCTCATAAACGGCTCCGCGAAGCCGTTTGGCGTTTTTGCCTAAGTAAAGGGTAGCACCCCAGGGGAAAAAGGTAAAGTTTGAATGGTTTGAACAGTCCAAATGTACGTTTTTTAAACTTTTAAAATATTCTTGCCTGTAATTTGTCGTCAATTTAGACAAAATAGTCCCTTTGGAACTGAGCAATTTGACGTTGGTTTTCCGGCATGTATTTTTCCTCATTTGTTCACAGTCTGTACACATAATGCAGTTCGCATAAATTTTACTGTCGCACTTTAACGATTTCTATTGAAAACTCCATATTTCATAAAAGTGCTTGCAAATCTCCGTAATACAGGTATAATTATTAGCAACTTTATTTTGCTGCACCATTGAAGTTTACCGATTTAAATGGAGACAAACGGTAATTTTTCAGGCAGGAGCACCTGTTTTCCGGTGGTGGGCAGATTTCACTAAAAGGAGAGGAAAGAAAGATGAATACTAACTCACGCAGCCAGTGGGCCACTAAGCTGGGCTTCATTCTGGCAACTGCAGGCGCGGCCATCGGCCTCGGAAATCTCTGGAAGTTCCCGTATCTTATGGGACGCAACGGCGGCTTCGCCTTCCTTATAGTCTACCTTATATTTATAGTAGTACTTGGACTTCCTGTAATGATTACCGAGATGAGCATAGGCCGTCTGACCCAGCAGAACCCTGTGAATGCCTATAAGACCATAAACAAAAAGGCTACATTCATCGGCGTTATAAGCGTTCTTGCTCCCTTCCTTATACTTTCATATTACAGCGTCGTCGGCGGCTGGATTTTAAAGTACATAGTCTCATACGCTGCCAATCTTGCAGCTCCCGCAGATTTCGGCGCATACATTGCAGACCCCGTTCAGCCTGTTGCATGGCATATAGTGTTCATGCTCTGCACCATGTTTATCTGCTACTTCGGCACCAAGGGCATTGAGAAGGCATCCAGAGTAATGATGCCTGCGCTCTTCGTTCTTCTTATTGTAATTATCATCCGTTCCGTGACTCTGCCCGGAGCCATGGAAGGCTTAAAGTTTGTCTTTTCACCCGGTAACTCCCGCCTCACATTCAAGGGCGCTACCGAAGCCATGGGTCAGGTGTTCTACTCTCTGAGCCTTGGCATGGGAATTACTATCACCTACGGCAGCTACCTGAAAAAAGATGAAAACATCCCCAAAAACTGCGCCACCGTTGCCATGCTGGACACCATGGCTGCTCTTCTTGCCGGTATCGCAATTTTCCCCGCAGTTTTCGCTCTCGGTATGGAGCCTGCACAGGGACCCAGCCTTATTTTCGGTACTCTGCCCGGAGTATTCGAGAGAATGCTCGGCGGCCCCATTTTCGCCCTGATGTTCTTCATTCTCATGTTCTTCGCCGCTCTTACCAGCTCCATTGCTCTTTTAGAGTGCGTTGTATCCTATGTGCATGAAAACTGGCACTGGAACCGCAAGGTTGCAGTGTTCACCGTAGGCGCTGTCATCACCATTCTCGGTGTCCCCAGCGCAATGAGCTTCGGCCCTCTGGCAGACTTCACCATTTTAGGCTACTCCTTCTTTGACTTCATGGGTGTTATCACCGATAACCTGCTCATGCCTCTTGCCGGTCTTACAATGTGCATTTTTGTGGGCTGGTTCTGGGGTCCCGGCCAGCTTATCGCCCACATTGAAGGCAACGGCATTAAGTTCAAGCTGAAAAAGGCCTGGATCTGGTCCATCCGCATTATCGCACCTCTTATGGTTCTTTCCATAATGATTACAGGATTTATAAACGTTTATCGCTTCATTACAGGTTAAAACGCAAAAAGCAATGCCCGAGGGCATTGCTTTTTTATTGCGCTGAAATTCTGCCCATGTTATAATCAGAGAAAGAAATGAGGTGTTTCGATGAAAAAATGTAAATCTGTATTCTACATAATTATAGCTCTCTTTCTCCTGCTCCAGCTCTATTCCCTCTCCCGTATAAACAGACTGGAAAACTATATTTCAAATCTGGAAAACAGCGTTATAAGTTATCAGAATTCACTCAGCCGTATGAACGGAGACATTTCGGAGAATGTAAAAAACATTCTCGACCGGCAGGCAAGCATTATCGCCTCATGCAGCTATGAAATCGGCACTCCCGATACGGAGACTCTTACCATTCCCGTCTCCTTCCGCGTTCAGCCTAAACAGCTCACTGACAGCACCTCTGTCTCTCTCAGATTTGAGGATGATACTTTGGCTATGGAGCGTAATGGCTCCGAATTTTTCCTGACTCATAATTTTGAGCTTTCAAACGTTCTAACTCCCACCATTATGGTTGAAGATAATGGGGTTTCCCAGTTTGAGGAAAACAGAAATTTATTCGTCTACGGCCTTAGATCCTATGTATTTCCCGAAACCTATCCCAATTTCAACGGCTCCTGGGGCTACATGAGCAGAAGGCCGGAATATGAGATCAGCGGCACTATATACATGGACAATTACAGCCCTGAGGTTGCGGCAAACGGCATGAATATTCTGGAAGAGGCCAAGTATGTTATAGCCGTGGACGGTCAGGTTGTGTCCGAAAAGGAAATTGATCTTAAATCCTCCGACATTGTTTTCGGCGTTGATATTAAGGAAAAATGCAAAGTGGAACAGGGTCAGACCGTAAGCCTTAATATTATCGCCGTGGATTCTCTGGGCTTTACCCACGAATACCCTCTCATAAACTATACTAACGGCGGGGAGGATAATCCCGTTTACGGTGAAAAAATAACCGCCCCCGACGGAAGAGTTGTCTGGGACGATATGGACAGTTCCCGGTAAACAGAGCTTTTCAAAACAGGATAATAAAACAATCCCGAGGAGGTATCCTTACATGATTGATTTTGAAAAAATTGTCTCTGATTTTTGCAGGGCGAATAATCTCCGGATTGTTTTTTCCGCAGATATGCCCGAGGGCTATGAAACTGCAAACGGCACATTCGACATTGTAAAAAATACTCTGTATTTTAACCTTGACATGCTGGCGTCTGCGCCGGATTATGAAGCCGCCTTTTATCTTTTCCACGAGCTTCGGCATGTACTGCAATATACACGTCCTCAGTCATTCAGTGAGCTAATTCAGCGCAGCCTGAACTATGTTCTGATGTTTGACGGAACCTGCTTCAAATTAGTTAGCGGAGAATGGAAGGAATGCAGAATAGAGGGTTCTGAAAAATACCTTTCAAACGCCTATTTGGGGCAGCCCTACGAGCTGGACGCAAACCGCTGCGCCTATGAACAGGCCGAAAGGCTCTGCGGCTCTTCGCAAAAGCTGGATGAGCTCTATTCCTTCTGGGTTCCCGAAAACAGGCTTTCAGACGAAGAATACATGGAAATTTACAAAAAAATCGACAGCAGGATTTAATTTTCTGCTGAATTAAAAAGAGAGGGTAT
>JAHHRQ010000078.1 GCA_020025715.1 Oscillospiraceae bacterium
AGAAGATATATAATCCACCTTTGGAAAAACTGATAATTTTTTCCATAGACTGCTTTTATAATTGAATACATCGGGGTGCTTGTAAGACAGGCTGAGAGGATAGTATGACTATCGACCCATGAACCTGATGCGGGTAATGCCGACGTAGGAAATTATGACAATTTTTTCGGAGACGCCCAAAAGCTGTCTCCGATTTTTTATTGCTTTGGAAGGAGTGTGATAACGGTATCCGCAGTTAATCTGCGGCGGACGAGGGGGAGCGCCCTATGTCTTGTATAATAGCGATGGGAAGCCGTGTTCCGGCGTGAGAGGAGGCCATTAAGCTTCGACCGATTTCCGGGCATTACTGTCCGAACTTATCCATATAAGGGAATCGACGCTATTATTGCCGTTTCTCTACTCATTTTAAAGAGGTGTCTTAAATGAAAACAAAATCAACGACTATAAAACTGGTGCTGACGGCTCTGTTTGCCTGTCTGGCATTTGTACTCAACACATTTGTGTATTTTCCTTCCATGGCTCCGTTTCAGCATTTTGTTGATGTATTGGCCGCAGTATTTGTTGGCCCATGGTATGGCTGTGCAGCCGCTTTTCTGTGCGGCATCATGCGAATGATGTCCGGACGAACCATTCAGGCAGTGACAGGTGCAATATTCGGCCCCATTCTCGGCGGTCTGATATACCGCAAAACAAAAAACATTTATCTTGTTTTTGTAGGTGAGGTTATAGGAACCGGTATCATAGGCGCGTTAACTTCTTATCCCCTGATGAGACTGTTTTATGGGCTGGAGGTACAGAAGTGGTACTATTACGTTCCCTTCTACACTCCTTCCGCCGTTGTGGGTGCAGCAATGGGCGTAGCTGTCCTGCTGATTTTAAAGCGAAGCGGTGCATTAAACCGTATGCTGAACAAATTAGGGTGACATAAATGAACGACTTTGCAAATTTCTTACCTCGAGTACATGAGCAGGCTCCCCTTGTTCAGTGTATTACGAATTTTGTAACGGTAAATGATTGTGCCAACATAATTTTGGCCTCCGGCGGCTCTCCCTCCATGTCACAGGACATTCGTGAGGTGGAAGAATCTGTTTGTCACGCAGACGCACTTGTATGTAATATGGGTGCGATTGACTTTGTGGATTCCATGATTTTAGCCGGAAAAAAGGCAAATTCACTGGGAAAACCGGTTGTTCTCGACCCTGTTGCAGCCGGCGGCACACAGCTGCGCCGAGATCTCTCTAAACATCTGCTTGAGGAAGTTCATTTTTCTGCCATTCGCGGAAACGCTTCTGAAATTCGCTTTCTTGCGGGTCAGCAGGCTATGGGCTCCGGTGTTGATGTAAGCGACGTGGATGTTATAACAGAAAATAATCTGTCCGATGCAATAGATATTGCAAGCGGCCTCGCCCGGCAAATCAACACAGTGATTGCTGTTTCCGGCGCATTGGACATCATTACAGACGGAACACAAACCGTTATTCTTCGCAACGGCTGTGCCACAATGGCCCGCATTACCGGAAGCGGCTGTATGCTCACTTCACTGATCGGTGCTTTCTGCGGTGCAACACCTGAAAATCCCTTTATGGCTACTGTATCAGCAATGGCAGCAATGGGCATAGCCGGTGAACTTGCAGAGGAAAAACGCCTGAAAAACGGCACAGGAAACGCAACATTCAGAGCAGATTTGATTGACGCAGTTTTCAACATGACAGAAGAACAATTAAGAAAGGGTATTCGATATGAAATTTACCAAAGATGAAATTCGCAGCTCCATGCTGCTCTATGCAGTAACAGACCGCATGTGGCTGAAACCGGGCGAAACTTTGCTTGATGTTTGCAAAGACGTTCTGGAAAACGGTGCAACATTTTTACAGATCAGAGAAAAGGATCTGAACGAATCCGACTTTGAAGCGGAAGCTCTGGCTTTAAAGACTCTGTGTGCAAAGTACCGCGTACCTTTTGTTGTAAACGACAGCGTTGAAATCGCGATTCAGATTGATGCAGACGGTGTTCATGTGGGTCAGTCCGATATAAAAGGACGGGATATTCGCGCCATGATCGGCAATGAAAAAATCCTCGGTATTTCTGCCGGAACTGTGGCAGAAGCCGTTGCCGCCGAAAAGGCCGGTGCAGACTATATCGGTGTTGGAGCTGTGTTCAGCACAAGCACCAAGAAGGACGCCAGAAACCTCACTCTGGAGCAATTACAAGAAATCAAAGCCGCTGTCTCTATTCCGGTGGTAGCCATCGGAGGAATCAACGCAGCAAATCTGATGGAGTTATCAGGCAGCAACGTTGACGGTATTGCAGTGGTTTCCGCAATTTTTGCTGCGGAAAACCCCGGCGAAGCAACTGCAAATCTTTTAAAACTGGCCTCAAAAATGGTGCAGCATGGATAAAAAATTTGCTATTTTCGATATGGACGGAACCCTTGTGGATTCCATGGTATATTGGAAAAATCTTGCAGCCGAGTTTTTAACAAGTAAGGGAGTTTCCCACGTTTCAAAAGAGATTCTGGAAAAAATCAAACCCATGACCATGACAGAATCTTCTGCTTTGTTTATTCGTGAGTTCTCTTTGGAAGGGACTCCGGAGAGCATTGCAGCAGAAATGAACAGCCGTATGGATGAACATTACTGCAAAGATATTCCTTTAAAAGAAGGAGTCCGTGCATATCTTGAACAGCTGGCTCAGAAAGGAACTGTGATGTGTGTGGCTTCTGCTACCGCAGAATATCTTATGGACGCCTGCTTAACCCGCTTGGGCGTGCGTTCCTATTTTCAGTTTCTTATATCATGCGAAACGGTTGGTATAGGCAAAAACCAGCCGGACGTCTATTTTGAGTCCGCTAAACGACTGGGCTGTCTGCCTTGCGAAGCGGCTGTTTATGAGGACGCACTATATGCTGCAAAAACCGCTAAAGAAGCCGGATTTTATGTAGTAGGTATATATGATGAAAGTGCCGAAGCACATTGGAACGAAATGCAAATCCTTGCGGACGAAACAATCCGCACATTTTAAGGAGGAAATAATATGAGTGCAAGTATTGCAATTCAGGTACTACCCCAGGCAGACAATGACAAAGAGCTTTGCCGTATGGTAGACGAAGTAATCGCCTATATTGCAAGCACCGGTCTGCGTTATGAAGTAGGCCCATTTGAAACCACCATTGAGGGTGAGAGTTACGACCAGCTTATGGACATCGCAAAAGAATGTCAGCATGTAGCTGTTCGGGCAGGTGCTGCAAAAGTATCCGCCTATATTAAAGTGGTCTATCGTCCGGAAGGCGAGATTTTGACCATTGACCAAAAAATAGGAAAATATCAGAAAAACTGATTTTTCAAGCGGCAATCCGGGGGCACCACTCATTGTCGCTAAATAAAAGTAGTGCTGGTAAAATGAAAGGAGCAATAAAACATGAAAACAGCATTATCAATCGCCGGAAGTGATTCCAGCGGAGGCGCCGGTATTCAGGCCGACATAAAAACAATGGCAATGAATGGTGTGTATGCAATGACAGCCATCACCGCCCTTACGGCTCAGAACACAACCGGCGTATCAGCAATTACGGAAGTCTCTCCCGAGTTTTTAAAGCAGCAGATCGATGCAGTATTTGAGGACATTCGGCCTGATGCAGTCAAAATAGGAATGGTTTCCTCCCCCGCTCTGGTGGAAGTAATCGCAGAGCGTTTGCGTTATTATCAGGCAGAAAACATAGTTGTTGACCCGGTAATGGTAGCAACAAGCGGCAGTACCTTATCTAAGGATAGCGCAGTTCAGGTGATGAAAGAGAAGCTGCTGCCTTTGGCAACCGTTATTACCCCGAATATTCCGGAAAGTACGATTCTCACCGGAAGAACAATCGTATCTCCGGCAGATATGGAACTGGCTGCACAGGAAATGGCAGCACAATTTAACTGTGCCGTTCTTTGCAAAGGCGGCCACAGCATCAACGATGCAAACGACCTTCTGTATGCAGACGGAAAATGCGTCTGGTTTTCCGGAAAACGGATAGACAATCCCAACACTCACGGAACCGGCTGCACATTGTCCAGTGCTATTGCAGCCAATCTGGCAAAAGGTTTTTCTCTGGAGCAGTCCATTGAGCGTGCAAAAGCATATATCTCCGGAGCACTCTCCGGTATGCTGAATCTGGGTCATGGCTCAGGTCCTCTTGACCACATCTTCAACCTCAGCGGTGAATATGCCAAGGAGGCGGAAGTATGAACCAAAAGAAAACCTCTGTTCTGGAAAACGGCCTCATCTGGTTTGGGGCTGCCGTTTCGATTGCTGAGATTGTAACGGGTACATTATTTGCACCCCTTGGCTTTGCAAAGGGCTTTCTGGCAATCCTTATAGGTCATATCATAGGCTGTGCGCTGCTGTTTTTCTCAGGATACATCGGAGGAAAAACCAACAAATGCGCCATGGAAACGGTTCAAATGAGCTTTGGCAGAAAAGGCAGCTTATTTTTCACCGTTCTGAATATCATACAGCTTGTTGGCTGGACTGCAATTATGATTTACGACGGTTCATTGGTTGCTAACGAAGTATGGAATATCGGCGCATGGGTGTGGGCACTTCTCATCGGTGCAATGATTATTTTATGGATTGCAGTAGGTATCAAAAATCTCGGAAAAATTAACACCGTATCCATGGTTTCACTGACTATCTTAACCCTTGTTCTGAGTTTTGTGGTTTTTTCGGACAGCGCCCAGCATACGCCATTATCTGACGCTCTCAGTTTCGGAGCAGCAGTAGAGTTATCGGTGGCAATGCCCCTTTCATGGCTTCCTTTAATCAGCGATTATACCCGAGAGGCGGAAAAGCCGGTCAAAGCAACACTGGTAAGCGTTATTGTCTACGGCGTAGTCAGCATCTGGATGTATTTAATCGGTATGGGAGCCGCCATATATACAGGCAGCTCCGATATTGCAGAAATTATGGTTAAAGCAGGTCTGGGCATTATAGCGCTGTTGATTATCATTCTTTCTACCGTAACAACAACTTTCTTAGATGCCTATTCTGCCGGTGTTTCAAGTGAGGTTCTCTCATCTAAAATCAAAGGTAAATGGGTTGCTGTCGGAGCTGCAATTATAGGTACAATCGGCGCCATTGCTTTTCAGATTACAGACATTACCGATTTTCTATATTTGATCGGCTCTGTTTTTGCTCCCATGATAGCCGTTCAGATTGCTGATTTTTATATTCTGAAAAAGGACAGCAGTAATGTCTCTTTCAGTTTCACTAATCTAATCCTCTGGGCCTTTGGTTTTATTGTTTATCGGCTGCTTATGAATGTTGACATCATTGTGGGCAACACATTGCCTGACATGCTTATTACAATAGCTGCCTGCTGCGTTGTACATGCTGTTCATAAGTTTGTAAAAGGAAAAAAGACGGCATAATATATGCCTGCCTATGAAATAAAATACAAGAGCTGCGCTTTCCGCTGTTGGGTTTAAGCGCAGCTCTTTTTTATATAGGTACACAAATAAAGTCGGATTTTCTCTTTTTCATTCAAAGTATACTACCGGTTGCAGGTTATGGCTTGCTACCGTATTTTTATTCATTTTTATAAAAGCGGGCTAAAATTTCACATTGCTGTCTTTCGTCTATACATATTATTGCAGTCAAACACACTAGGTTAGTTTCGCAGTGTATTTGACTGCATATTTTTATTCATTTTATCTGTATATTTACATAATATTTGCTGATATTTCGCTGTGCCAGTGAATATTTATTCGTTAAAAGTGAGTTTTTATGTCAAATCGCACAAAGTTGCGGTGCATAATTCAGTCAGTCTGTGCATTACTCCGAAAGAGACTTTCAGTTATTGACAATGCATCTGCGTTGGTGTATAAATATCCACGTCAGCAGCTAAATGCTGAATATTATTTAATAAAATTCATTGGGAGGGCCATATAATGAATAAAAACTCAATTAAAAAAATAGTTCTCGCCTATTCCGGCGGTCTGGATACATCTATCATCATTCCATGGCTGAAGGAGAATTACAACAATCCCGAAATAATCGCCGTAGCCGGTGATGTGGGCCAGAATGACGAGCTGGAAGGTCTGGAAGAAAAGGCTCTGAAAACCGGCGCTTCCAAACTCATTGTGGCCGATCTTACAGATGAGATGGTGGACGATGTAATCTTCCCCTCTTTGAAAATGGGTGCTTCCTATGAGCAGTATTTGCTTGGCACCGCCTTTGCCCGCCCGATAATCGGCAAGAAACTGGTGGAGATTGCCAAAGCCGAGGGTGCCGACGCTATTGCCCACGGATGCACCGGTAAGGGCAACGACCAAGTACGTTTTGAGCTGGCGATCAAACGTTTTGCACCGGATATGCCCATTATAGCCCCTTGGAGAGAGTGGGACATTAAGGGACGCGACGAAGAAATAGACTACGCCGAGGCCCACAACATTCCCCTTAAAATTTCCAGAGAGACAAACTACTCCAAGGACAAGAACCTGTGGCACCTGAGCCATGAGGGTCTGGATTTGGAAGATCCCGCCAACGAACCCCAGTACGAAAAGCCCGGCTTTCTGGAGATGGGCGTCAGCCCCATTACTGCACCTGACAAGCCCACCTATGTGACCATTGATTTTGTGAAGGGTGTCCCGGTGGCTGTGGACGGTCAGAAGATGAAGGGCAGCGACATCATACGCAAGCTTAACAAGCTGGGCGGTGAAAACGGCATTGGTATTCTGGACATTGTAGAAAACCGTCTGGTCGGTATGAAGGACAGAGGCGTTTATGAGACCCCCGGCGGAACCATTCTTTACAAAGCACACCAGTGTCTGGAAATGATTACTGTGGACAAAGATACCGCCCACATGAAGAGCAAACTGGCTGTGGACTTTGCCGACCTTATCTATAACGGCAAATGGTTTACCCCTGTAAGAGAAGCTCTGAGCGCCTTTGCCGACAAGACTCAGGAGCATGTTACCGGCTCTGTAAAGCTGAAGCTCTACAAGGGCAACATGATTACCGCCTCCGTCACTTCTCCCGAGTCTCTGTACTCCGAGGAACTTGTGACCTTTAACGAAAGCTCTTACGATCAGACCAACGCCACAGGCTTCATAAACCTTTGGGGTCTGCCTGACACTGTGCTGGCACTGAGAGAGCAGGGTAAGCTTTGATTATAAAATAATGAAACTACCGCACAATGCCGGCTCTGGTACTTTGCAGCATTGTGCGGTATTGCTATAAGAAAGGAAGTTTCACACATGGATAAACTATGGGCCGGACGGTCGGAACAGGAGACAGCAGCTTTAGCAGATGATTTTAACTCATCTATCGCCGTCGATCAGAGAATGGTACAGGAAGATATTCAAGGCAGTATGGCCCACGCCTCCATGCTTGGCGGTACAGGAATTATAACCCGGCAGGAGTCCGAGCAGCTTATCGACGGGCTGCAGGATATTTTAAATGACCTGCAAAGCGGTAAGGCAAAAATCGACCTTAGCTGTGAGGATATACACATGTTTGTGGAACAGCTTCTTACAGAGCGCATCGGTGATGTGGGAAAAAAGCTTCACACCGCCCGGAGCCGCAACGATCAGGTAGCCTTGGATCTCAGAATGTATCTTAGAGGGCAGATAGATGAAATTATCCCCGCAGTCAAGACCTTAGCTGAGGTTTTGACTGACAAGGCAGAGGAATATGCTTCTGCCATCATGCCCGGATATACCCATTTGCAGCGGGCGCAGCCCATTACCTTCGGTCATCATCTCATGGCCTATGTGATGATGCTTCTGCGGGATATTGAGCGGCTGAATGACTGCCGGAAACGGGTCAATGTCTCCCCCATAGGCTGCTGCGCTCTGGCAGGAACCACCTACCATACTGACCG
>JAHHRQ010000079.1 GCA_020025715.1 Oscillospiraceae bacterium
TTAAGTAGAGCCATTGTTTTTGCTCTCCAAGCTATAAGACATTAACAGCATTAGAAATGAATGGTAATATTGCACAAAATTTTAATATCTTTTTATGCACCATTTACATTTCAACATTTCTAATTCGGTTTTTATATATTTTTATGAAAATCTACCCTAATATTCATAAAAATTCTCCCCGACTTAATATTAAGTCAGGGAGATTTTTAAGTGTACATATTTTAAAGTATGCTCTTACTCGACGATTTCCGGACTATCTGTATTGTTCTGACAGATAGATGCTCATTCTGGACTGGATGTTTGAGGCGGCCTCCTCTGCGGTTATAAGCCCGGCATAGAATTTCTCCGTCTCCTGCGCAACCGCCTGCATCACATTTTTATCCGTTTGCGCAAAACCGTCCATATTCTCTGTTAAGGCTTTGATCTTATTGAGTGTTTTATCATCTGCCGGTCTCGGAACTATTGTGACCTCAGTACCGTTATAATAAGTGAAAAGCTTCATTTTATCATCCTGATAATGCGCGGAAAGAGTTTTAAGTCTCTCTTCCGTGCAGGCGCTGACTGATGGAATACCCGGCATAAGTTTGCGGTCGTTCTGGATATTTTCGCTGAGAATAAAGCGAATAAAGTCCCAGGCTGCTTCTTTGTTCCGGCTGTTTTGGCAGATTCCGAAACGATAGGCGGGTAAAATCAATGTGCCGCTACCATTTTCTGCCGGAAAGCCCGCAAAACGTGCGTCACCGCCAAATATCGTATCAAGATATGCAACTGTACCCACAGGGTCAGTTCCCAGAGTCGTAAGTGCAAGCTTCTGCTCTCCTGCATACAGTGCGCCGAACATATCATCTCCGCGCTGTACCTCTGAATCTGATGGCAGCTCAGCCGAGAGTTTCAGCATTTTGACAAAGCTCTCCTGCTCGAAATCGCACTTGCCCTGTTCGTAGTCAACAAGGCTGTGCTCAAACAAGAGATAGTTCTCCATAAAACTCTCCCTTGTCATATCCGCGCCAAGCAACGTGCTGAGACCGTACTGATCTGCAAGCTCAAGAAAGCGCGCCATTCCCCATTCTTCCCGCTCCCCCACAAGACTTTCGTCTCCGCTTAGGGAATATAACTCGAAGCATGGTGCAAGCTCGTATAAGCCGCCATTATACTCCGAAAGCTTTACAAGTGCCGGTGGCAGATTCTCAAGCTTCACTTCCGGGTCATTTGCAAAAAATTGCTTCAAGTCGGTCAGCACGCCCTTTGAAGCATAGAAATTCGGATAAAACGCAGATAATTCTATAATATCCGGTGCTTCTCCGGATACAATATCCATGTGCAGCCGATCAACGCCCTGCTCAGGATTGCCTGATGTATTAAAAACAGAATAATCTACAAGCTCAATCTTGCAGCTGTCGCTGCTCTCATTGTATCTGTTCACAAGCATAGGCAGCAAAAATGATTGTTCAAATACAGCCATTTTCAGCACGACCGTTTCTTCACCGCCGGCAGGTGTCCAGCATGTAAGCTTTCCCTTTGTGCCTGTGTATATGTGTCCGTCGGGAAAGACTGTGAAATCATCTCCCCACATAGCACTGGTTATCACATTTACATAAGCATTTCTTTCTCCTGTCTTGTAGTCGAGAATGAATATTGTGTTGCCGTCCAATGCATAAATGTTTTCCCTGCCGGAATAAAACCTCTCATACATATTTGTCAGGGTATAGCTTTCCTTTTCCTTAAAGTTCTCGTCATATACCTTAACTTTTGCACCGCTTTCGTCGCTGATTATCACAATAGCATCTTCTTCAGCAGTATGGACAATATCTGTTTTTGCTTTGGTTTTAATAAGTTCTTTCACTAAGTTTCCCTGCTCATCCAGCTGAAGCACGGAGTTATATGTTCTTATAAGAAAGCCGCTCCCGAGTATATGAGCTGAGAGTGCGGAGTACTTTTCCATGGGCTGGTTATAGGGAAACTCAAGAGTTTTAATTGTATCATCCGTTTCTATGATAATCACCGTATATGAGCCGTCCGGTTCTGTACACAGCAGACAGATATTTCCTTCATTGCTGCAGGTCATACTGTTAAATTCAAGATTGTCCCCTATTTCAAGCTCGTAGCAGCTCTCATCCGCCGGATTATAGCGGAACAAGCGGTCGTCCTTTTCGTACCGTGCCCATACTGTCAGCTTATCCCCGCTGTCTGCTATCTGACACACATACAGCTCTGAGGGAAAAGGCAGAACCTCATGAGAAAAGATTCCTTTATTTTTGCCGATATACGCGATAGTATCTTCTTTCTCCGGTCTGATTTTTTCCGTCTCTTCTCCGGTTTTACCGCAGGCGGCAGCAGAAAAGATCATCAATACTGCAATTACAAAGCATAATATTTTTTTCATCTCATCCCTCCGTAGTGTGGCAGAATCACTTTACTTCCGGATTCATTCACCGACAGGCCTGTTTATAAAACATAGGCTATTTACAGTTATTTTTCTTATTTCAAGCAAATTCAATATATTTTACATCAAATTTTATCTAAAAAGTGTAATTCCCAGTATTACGTACAAGCAGCCACACACAACATTTAGTATTGAAAGGATCTTGATCACCTTGGGAAATACACGACTTTTAAGTTTCTCGCTTTTCAGAATCGGAATATAAATTATGCCTGTCGCTATCGCCCCCAGCCCCATCTCAACAGCTGTAAGCATTTCGCCTGTTGTTAAATATTTTCCATAAGATAGTATAACCGCCGGTATGTATTGAACAAGTAATATAACAGCGATTGTCAGCCATATTTTTTCTTTTTTTCGTTCATTTTCTTTCTCCTTATTTTTTATAAAACTCACGTTAATCACAAAATTACCCAAAAATTGCTTTAAAGATGTCTTCTCCTTTTTCTTTGGCGGTTTGTTCCCCTCAAAGTCAAAGCGGTCATCATATACTGCATGAGCCGAACCACTGAGGGGCTTTTATACTCTGGTATACTGCATCAGAAATGCACCACAGCGCCAGCGCAAGTGTAATAATCACCCCGCACCACATAAGCCAACCCGAAGGGGCGTCAATTCTGAACGTTCTTTTAGGTTCCTCAGGTTTTACAGCAGCTTTTTCAGTCATACCCGCCGCCTCTTTGACTTCGGTACATCATAAACTTTTGTACCATACACTGTATCCTCTGTTTCATAAGACGTCAAAAAGCCATCCGAATCATGGTGAAATCTGAAAGAATCTTCTGTTATGAATGATAAAAACTGGTTAGCAAGAGTTGATTTTTCTAACATTCCGTAATTATCATAGGAATAAGTTTCAGCATAAATCTCGCAGGTTTTTTCATTTGTAAATAAATCGCCATTTTCTGTCCGATATGTTCTCGCATTCATTCTCCTGTAAGCTTCTATTTTTCCTGCTTTATCATATCTGCAGTTTGAAATTGAGGCAATTCTTATACAATTGTTACGTTGAAACTCATATAACGGTGCTATGACTTCATCATCATGGTAAATTAAAAACTCTCTGTCGTATAATACTTTTTTCTCGGAAAAGGATGCATATTTATCTACCATAATAATTCTGCCTGAAGCATCCTTGAAAAATGAATAGTCGTAGATATAACCTTTTCTTGGCCTTTTTAAGAGCGTACCTCTGTTTCCGTTTCCGATAACGATGTCAATAACCGGACTGGGGCAATAATAACCTCTGTGCAAGACTTCACCGCCTTTGCCGTACTCCACAGTAGATATTTCGGGTTCAATGTTGCTGAGTAATTCTTCGTATGATTCACGGTAGCGATAATATAAATTCAGCAGCTCCTGCTTCATAAAATCTACTGCCATTTTATTCACTCCTTTTTAATTGCCATATATTTTATGCTCCTGCCACATCATTTTTTAAGCCTGTTATATTTTTTCACCTTTACTGTACCTATAATAATCGTTTATAACAATATTATCAACTCTGTTTCATTGCTTATAAGCTGCTGTCCCAGAAAAATAAACCCTGACTTGATACAACGGAGTATTAAGTCAGGGTTCATTTCATATTTAATCTGCTGTTTTATAGGCTATTTATTTTTTCAATAACCTTACTTATTCAGCAAAACAAGGGCGATTATATATGCAGCGGTGAAGCAGACCGCCATTATGCCGGTAATTGCAGGGCCTAAATAGAGACCTTTTTTAACGGTGGCTTTTGAAAAATCATTGCAGTTATACATAATTTTTATTTTCTTTCCCGGCTTCATTGAGGATGAAAAATAGTCGGAATCACATTCATATGTAGTGCCGTTAATGGTGTAGGCGATAACCGGTGTAATCTCTGTTCGCCAGTCATTCGAGGCTCTGAACATTTTCTTTCTCTCTTCCATGCGGACGATGGTTCCGGTAGTTTCATAATAATTATTAAGCTTATGTGAGCTTCTTCTAAGTAAAAAGGCCGTAACGACCCACAGTATAAGAGGAATTATAACTAATGCTTTAATCAGTATCTCCATCACCATTCTCCTTTTAATATGTGTCTTGATTAAACATAAGCCGAGCTGTCGATGTTTTCCTTAAATTCAATGGGCAGGCAGAGTTTTCACCCGCTCTGCCGAAAAGCGAAACTTCAAAAGTTAGCTTTAATTAACCGCATAATATCACAATTTTTTCCGCTTTTCAATCTGTAATATGGGCAAAAAACAGGGGCTTAAAAACCCCTGTTTTTAATTTGCAATCATCAAATCATGCCTTCCTTAAGCACTTTATGATCGCGGAGAACTTTTTCAATTACAGTTCCCTTAATAAGCCCGAGTAAGGGCTTTTTAAGCATGTTCAGCGGGCCGGGAAGTTCTGTTTCAAGAGGTGATTTGCCGTCCATAAGCAGAACCGAGCTTTCCAGCAGATCACGTATATCATATACGCTTCCCCATACCTCAGGTACACCCCTGTCAATGTTAAGCAGTCCGTAAACTGCCTCCATGGCAGTACGAACCGAATATTCGGTGGTGAAAACAGTATCCCTCGGAGTATCTGCAAACTGGCCCAGAAATGCAAAGTTTACGCAGCCATCCGGTATTACGTCGGGACGGTCGCCCTTTGTTCGGGGCATGAAGAAAGCCGTAATATAAGGCATCATGGCAGGAACGCAGTTGGCGCTGTTTTCGGCAAGGTAAGGAATGTCCTCCACGGGGACACCCAGATGATACAGCCATTCCTCGGTAATTTCCATGCCTGTACATTCTTTCATAGGCTTTTTAATATAGTCGCCGGGTACATCGGTAAACAGGCCGTACACCCACACGCACACCTTTTCCGGGTCCTGCTCTTTGAACTGGCCCTGACGGTTAATCGTCCAGCTGAGGAGCCATTTGGAGTCCTTGCAGCTTACAATACCGCCGGTAACAACTCTGCCGGTTTTGGGGTCACGCTTGCAGATTTTGCTGATATAGGGAATTATTTTATCGTCAAGGGTGGTAATAGTTGCAGATTCCCAGTTGGTTTTTGCAATGTCGGAACAGAATTTTTCAGGATGTCCGAAAGCCTTATCCTGCTTTGCAATGTTCTTCCATAAGTTCCAGCATCCGCTGGTTTTAACTTCCGCATCACCATTGGGCGCATGGTTCTGGTCACCGTAAATTGTGCCCTCGGTGCAGCTGCCGTTAGTTACAAATACCAGATCATTCTCCGTAAGCAGAATTCCTTTTTCGTTGCCTTTTCCTTTGCACTTAATGGCAATAGCGGTCTTTTTGCCGTCCTTAATATCAAAGAGCACATTGCTTACCTCAGTACCGAAGCGAAAATCAACACCTGCTTCCTCCAGATATTTCTGCATAGGCAGAATAAGGGATTCGTACTGATTATATCTTGTAAATTTCAAGGCGCTGAAATCCGGCAGGCCTGCGAGATGATGAATGAAGCGCTGGAAATACAGCTTCATTTCCAATGCGCTGTGCCAGTTTTCAAAGGCGAACATGGTGCGCCAGTAAAGCCAGAAGGTTGAATTAAATACCTCGTCATCAAACACGTCCTCTATGGTTTTATCGTAAAGGTCCTCATCCTTTGTCATGAAAAGCTTTACAATTTCCATACGCGCCTTTTTGCTCAGATTAAACTTTCCGTCTGTATGGGCATCCCTGCCGCGGCCGACGGTAGCACGGCACAGTGAGAAGTTGGGGTCATGCTTATTCAGCCGGTAGAATTCATCCAGAACCGAAAGTTCGGGATTTTCCAGTGAAGGAATACTGCGGAACAAATCCCAGAGACATTCAAAATGGTTTTCCATTTCACGGCCGCCACGCATGATATAACCTCTTGCGGGGTCGTTTATACCGTCACACGCGCCGCCGGCAATATCCATTGCCTCTAAAATGTGGATGTGTGAACCGGGCATCTGTCCGTCACGCACAAGGAAACATGCCGCAGCCAGTCCTGCAAGACCGCCGCCTATAATATAGGCGCTCTTTCTGTCAACATTCTTCGGCTTTTCGGGGCGGGCAAAGGCCTCATAGTTGCCGTTTGTGTAGTAAATTCCCTTGCTGTTCTTTTTGTCCTTACCCAGTTCTGTATTTCTGTAAGAATTGTTTCCTGCTATGCACTTCGTTTTTTCTTTCTCTTCTCGCTTTTTCTTCGCCATAATTGCAGCGGCACCGGCACCTGCAAGACCTGCTGCAAGTGTAAGCTTGGCAATCTTTTTTCCCATAAATGCTGTCACCTTTCAATTTCGTTTTTTCGTAGAATTTATCCTTACCTTTATATTCTGCCTCGTTTAAACGAAAACTTGTATAAAAAACAGGCCCAATGATAAAATTATTATCACTGAACCTGTTTAATAAACATTTATTTTAACGGGAAAATTATGGAAGTGCCGCTTTAAATTATTCTGTCGTTTTCCATCATAACCGGCGGCAAATCGGTTTTATCTCCGTCTCAGCTGCCAGAAAGCTACCGCACTTGCTGCTGCCACGTTTAGAGAGTCTACGCCGTGGGACATGGGAATAAGCACTGTGTAATCGCTGTCGGCAATAGTGTTTGCAGAAAGACCGTCTCCCTCAGTTCCCAGAATGACTGCAAGCTTATCTTCATTCATAAGTCTCGGGTCGTCGATAGATATTGAATCTGAATTTAAAGCCAGAGCCGCAGTTTTAAAGCCAAGCTTTTTAAGTCTCCTGAGTCCCTCTTCCGGCCATTGGTCGGCTCTCTCCCCTATTCTCGCCCATGGAATCTGAAATACCGTTCCCATGCTCACCCGCACAGCTCTCCTGTGGAGCGGGTCACAGCAGCTGGGAGTTAAAAGTACCGCATCCATATGCAGTGCAGCAGCAGAGCGGATAATCGCTCCCACATTTGTAGGGTCTACTATGTTTTCGAGAATTGCTACACGGTGAGCATCCTTGCACAGCTCCTCAGCGCTTTTCACCTCCGGCCTGTGCATGGCGCAGAGAACGCCCCTTGTAAGGGCAAAGCCTGTAAGCTTCTCAAGAACATCACTGTCTGCTGTATAAATCGGCACATCGCCGCAGCGGGAAAGCAGCTCTTTTGCCTTTCCTTCAATATGCTTTCTCTCCATAAGGAAGGATATGGGAACACAGCCCGCATCCAACGCATGACCTATAACTTTCGTGCTCTCCGCAATAAAAGTGCCTTTTTCCGGGTTCTGTTTGCTTCTGAGCTGGGCTTCTGTAAGTTTCGTAAAAACCGCAAGCTCCGGCTGGTCAAGAGAATTTATTTCAATAATGTTTGCCATTTAAGTTCCGTCCTGTCTGATGATACTGTT
>JAHHRQ010000080.1 GCA_020025715.1 Oscillospiraceae bacterium
GGAGTAGGCGTGGGCGTAGGAGTAGGGGTCGGAGTAGGAGTGGGGGTAGGTGTCGGTGTAGGCCGGGGAGTCTGGGCAGGAGGAGTCTCAATAACGGCGGTCTCCGGCACTGCGGGAGTTTCATCCGGGGTTTCAATGATGTTTATAACATCGGTAGGTTCGTCTTTGTCTATATCGTCCGGTCTGTCTTTTCCGGCAAGGAAAGTGAAGATAACAGCAGCGATAAGCATTAAAACTATTACAATGAGGACAGCTGTGGTCTTTTTGTTCATAGAGCTGACTCCTTTCTTTATATCGGTCATATTATAAACTATGGGGGCTTATCTGTCTATAAATGGGCAAATAATTTAATAATAGTTAAGAATTAGCATAAAAAAGACCGGCTCAGTAATAACTGAGCCGGCGCTTTAACTTTTAAATAAGCCTAAAATCAGAGCTGCTTCTGAGCGTTGATTTTGATACCGGGGCCCATGGTGGCAGCGGTAACGCAGGATCTGATGTACTGACCCTTGGAAGAAGCGGGCTTTGCCTTGTTGATAGCGCCGATGAGAGCGGTGTAGTTCTCAACCAGCTTATCAGCACCGAAGCTTACCTTACCGATGGGGCAGTGGATGATGTTGGTCTTATCGAGACGGTACTCGACCTTACCGGCCTTAGCCTCAGAGATAGCCTGAGTGATGTTGGGGGTAACGGTACCGGCCTTGGGGGAAGGCATTAAGCCCTTAGGACCGAGGACTTTACCGAGACGACCGACAGTACCCATCATATCGGGGCTGGCGATAACGGTGTCGAACTCGAACCAGTTCTCCTTCTGGATCTTCTCAACGTACTCCATGCCGCCGGCGAAATCAGCGCCTGCAGCGAGAGCCTCGTCAACGCGCTCGGGCTTGCAGAAGCAGAGAACGCGGACGGACTTACCGGTGCCGTGAGGGAGAACGATAGCGCCGCGGACCTGCTGGTCAGCGTGACGGCCATCGACACCCAGCTTTACGTGGAGCTCGACGGTCTCGTCGAACTTAGCCTTGCTGGTGCTTACAACCAGGTTGAAAGCTTCCTGGGGTTCATAGAGTGTCTGTTTGTCAATGAGCTTTGCGCTCTCTTTATAATTTTTACCTCTAAACAATTTGTTTTCCTCCTAATAATGTGGTTGAGTCGGATGATTTAATCCTCCCACGTTAACGGGGATATCCCCGCGCGAGGACTTAGTCCCCTACGACAACGCCCATGGAGCGGCAGGTACCGGCAACCATCTTGATGGCGGCGTCGATGTCGCTGCAGTTGAGGTCGGGCATTTTCTGCTCGGCGATCTTGCGGACGTCTTCCTTGCTTATAGTGGCGACCTTATCCTTCTGGGGGACGCCGGAGCCGGACTCTATGCCGCAGGCCTTCTTAATGAGAAGGGAGGCGGGGGGAGTCTTGGTGATGAAGGTAAAGCTACGGTCGGAGTACACGGTGATAACAACAGGGATCATGAGACCCATGTCATTCTTAGTGCGCTCATTGAAGTCCTTGGTGAACTGACCGATATTTACGCCGTACTGACCCAGAGCGGGGCCGACGGGGGGTGCCGGAGTTGCCTTGCCGGCAGGAACCTGGAATCTTACGTATCCAACTACTTTCTGTGCCATTTACAGCACCTCTTTCTTATTATTCTTTAATAACATCGACCTGATCAAGCTCCAGATCAACCGGAGTCTCACGGCCGAACATGGAAACAACAACGCGAACCCTGTTGTTTTCGGGCTCAAGCTCGTCCACAACGCCGATGAAGCCGGCGAGAGGACCGTCGTTGACCATGACATTATCACCGAGCTGATAGCCGATGACAACTTCCCTGTGCTCAACGCCCAGGTCTATAATTTCCTGCTCTGTAAGGGGGATAGCCTTGCCATCTGCGCCTACAAAGCCGGTAGCACCGCGAACATTGTGGATCAAATGCCAGCTGTCGTCTGTCAGAATCATCTTGACGAGAACATAGCCGGGGAATACTTTTCGCTCAACGGTCTTTTCGCCGGAGTCTGTGTATTCGGTGACGGTCTCCATAGGAATGTTGACCTCTTTAATAAGATCCGTCATTCTGCGGTTTTCAGCCGCCTTCATTATTGCGGCGGATACAGCGTTTTCATACCCGGAATAGGTATGAACAACGTACCATTTTGCGTCTTCAGCCATATCGCTCAACCTGCAATAGTAAAGAGCAGCTTGACGAACATCTGAGCCAGTTCGTCAAAGCCCCAGAGCAGAACTGCGGAAACCAGCATAACACAAACAGAAATGAGTGTGTTTTTGCCCAGAGTTTTGGGTGTGGGCCAGATGACCTTCTTGAGCTCGCTCTTCATTTCACGGAACCACTTACCGATTCTTTTGAAGAAGCCCAGCTTAGTGTTTTCCTTCTTGACGGCGGTAGCAGCTTTGGTAGGAGCAGCTTTGGTTTTCTTTTCTTCAGCCATTTTCACGCATCCTTTCAAAACTTACTTGGTTTCAACGTGCTTAGTGTGCTTTCTGCAGAAGGGGCAATATTTCATGCGCTCCAAACGGTCAGAAGTGTTCTTTTTGTTCTTAACCGTGTTGTAGTTCCTCTGCTTGCATTCTTCGCATCTGAGTGTGATTTTAACTCTTGCGCCTGCAGCCATTCTTTCGGCACCTCCTATTTTATTTACCCGATAAAAAAACCGGGCATTGCCTCCCTGTGTGAAACGCAGAGAATTATGTGCGCGAAAAAACGCGCAGCAAAATAAAACCTCTCGTCCGACAGGTAACTCATACTATACCACAGCCAAAGGCTTCGGTCAACTGTTTTTTATTGATAATTAAAGGAAAATTGAGCGTTTTACTTGCGAATCAGCGAAAAAAATGTTATATTCTGAACATATGAATATTGCGAGGTAATATGATGAACTATAACGAAGCTATGAACTATATTGATACCGTTAAAAATTCCAGCCGGGAGCCCGGACTTTCCGGAATAAAGGAGCTTATGGAGAAGCTGGGCAACCCCCAGAACAATCTTAAATTTGTCCACATTGCCGGCACCAACGGCAAGGGCAGCTGCGCTGCCATGACTGCCTCCGTTATGAAGGCAGCGGGATACAGAACCGGTCTTTTCACCTCTCCTTACCTTTACAGCTTTAATGAGCGTATGCGCATTAACGGCAAGCAGATCGGAAACGATGCTCTTGCAGAGCTTGTGGAAAAGGTAAAGACTGCTGCTGATACCATGGAAGAGTGCCCCGGTTCCTTTGCACTCACTACTGCTGCTGCTATGCTGTGGTTTGAGGAAGAGAAGTGCGATATTGTGGTTCTCGAAGTTGGTCTCGGCGGACGATTTGATGCAACCAATATTATAGAAAAGCCGGAAGCCACCGTTATTATGAACATCGGCCTTGACCACTGCGACATTCTGGGTGACACTGTGGAAAAAATCGCAGCCGAAAAAGCCGGAATTATAAAGGAAGGCTGCCCCTGCGTTTCCTATCAGCAGACAGCAAGTGTTGCCGAAGTTATAGAAAATGTATGCAAAGAGAAAAACGCAAAGCTTACCATCAGCGATTTTTCAAAGATAGAGCCTGAATTTGACAGCCTTTACGGTCAGAGCTTCACGTATAAAGGAAATGCCTATGCTCTTCCCCTTCTCGGTGAAAACCAGAGAAAGAATGCAGCCGTTGTGGTGGACCTTGCAGAAGTCCTGAGACAGCAGGGCTGGAATATTCAGCAGGGCGATCTGGAGCACGGAATTTATGCCGTTAACTGGCCTGCCCGTTTTGAGCTTATAAAGGATGAGCCTCTCTTTGTTGTGGACGGCGGTCACAATCCCCAGTGTGCAAGAACCGTTGTGGATAACCTCGGTAAATATTTCGGAAACTATCGTCACATTATGCTGGTCGGCCTTATGGAAGATAAGGACTACGAGAGCGTAATGAAGATTTTAAATCTGGCAGCAGATAAGTTTGTCTGCGTCTCCTTTAACAGCGACCGGGCACTGGACGCACAGAAGCTGGGGGAGATTGCAGAGAAGTTCGGCAAACCCGTCAAGGTTTTCGACAACGTAAGAGACGGCGTCAGCGCTGCCCTTGAATGGGTGGACAAGAATGAGGAAATCATATGTGCAACCGGTTCTCTCTACCTTGCAGGCGAGGTAAGAAACTTCTTCGGCCTGCACTGAGAGCGGTAAGGAGAAAATATGCGGATAATGGCAATAGATTACGGTGATGCCAGAATAGGCCTTGCCGTGTCCGATATGCTGGGAATAATGTGCGGTGAGGCATGGACAATGGAAGAGTGGAACATGGAGCGGGCTTCAAAGCGCATTGCCGAGGAGGCAAAAAAGCGCGAAGTCGGTACTCTGGTTCTGGGACTTCCCAAAAATATGGACGGCACCGAAGGCCCCAGAGCGGAAATAAGCAGAAAATTTAAAGAAATGCTCATAAATGACAGCGGACTTCCTGTTATACTGTGGGATGAGCGCAGAAGCAGCATAGAGGCTCATGCCATTCTCCACGCAGTAGGCAAAAAGGAAAAATCTCACAGGAAGAGTGTGGATGCAGTGGCGGCAAGCCTTATTTTAGAGGGCTATCTGGGCAGCATATAAAGAAAGCTGAGGTAAAACATGCAAACAAATCCTAATTTGCTTGACTCGTTTACAAAAATCTCCGTGGGCACAATTACACTCAATACTTTAATTCCTGCAATTTTAACATTTTTAGTATGTCTGCTTGCAATGCGGATAATCTCCAAGCTTACAGGAAAGCTTCTGGATAAATCCAAAAAACTGGACGGCACATTGCAGGGCTTTATACGTTCGGCAATAAAGATTGCAATGTGGTTTATAACCGCAATGATAGTTGCAGACTCCTTGGGAATTCCCATGACCTCAGTGGTAGCACTGGTGTCGGTAGCAGGTCTTGCTCTTTCCCTTTCCATTCAGAAAATTATGGCAAACCTGTTTTCCGGAATTACCCTGCTGGTGACAAAGCCTTTTGTAGCAGATGACTATGTTTCCGTTGCGGGAAAAAGCGGCAAAATCAAAACAGTGGGTCTGTTCTACACCCTTATGGACAGCCCCGATAACACGGCAATCAGCATCCCCAACTCCGATGTCACCGCCTCCGCTATCATAAATTACAGTGCTGAGCCTATGCGGAGAGTAGACATGATTTTCTCCGCATCCTATGACGATAAAACCGAGGATGTTAAAAATGCTATCCTGAGCGCAGCATACGACGATGACAGAATACTCCGTGACCCCGAACCTTTTGTGGCCCTTTCCGAGTATAAAGCCAGTTCTATTGACTATGTTGCAAGACTCTGGGTCAAAAATTCCGATTACTGGGACGTTTATTTCAGAATGAACGAGCATGTACGTGAGATTTTTGATGAGCGTGGAATACAGATGACCTACGAGCACATGAACGTGCATATTGTTGAAAAATAAAATTAAAAAACAGCGGGCAGAGTGAATCTGCCCGCTGTTTTTAACATATCAACAAAAAATGTTGATAACTTGTGGGGAATGTGGAAAACCTTCAAAAATTTTCTGATTTATCTCTGAAAGTTTGTAATAAAAATATAATATTCAACAATCAGCGACATATATTAAAGGTATTCACCGGAATTCAAGTCAAAAACTCCGACAAAAAGCTTCAAATTTAAAAATAAAAGTTTTCAACAATCGCTGTAAAAAGCAAAACAAATTCTGCCAAAACACACGGTTTTACAGGCGTTGTGAGCTTCTGAGATATTTATCCTATGTTAAAACTATCTCTGCGGCACATAATTATCATTGCGGCGTTTGGCGTAAAAATATGTGCGGAAGGGAGATTTTTTTGATTGAAAAAAGCAGTGATTACTACGCTTTCCTGTCTTTTTCTGGCGTTTTCCATGGTTGCGCCGGCCTATGCTCGCGAGCTTGTGGCGGGCGGTCAGGCGGTGGGTATTGAAATCAATACGGAAGGCGTCATGGTTGCAGGCGTGGGCGAGGTACAGACGGAAGAGGGGAGCTGTTGTCCGGCCGAGGAGGCGGGGCTTAAAGAGGGCGACCTTATAAAAGAGATAAACGGAAAAAAGCTTAACGGAGCTGTGGAGCTTATCGACCTTGTGTGTGAAGCTGACGGAGAACCTGTTCGGCTGAAAGTTCTGAGAGATAACCAGATAATGCGCTTTAATCTTCAGCCTGCCAAAACTGCGGAGGAGCAGTGGAGACTCGGAATGTGGCTTCGAGACAGCATAACCGGCCTCGGAACCGTGACCTTTTACGATGTGGAAACCGGAATTTACGGTGCTCTGGGTCATGGAATAAGCGATACCGCCACCGGCAAGGTGCTGCCTATACAGGAGGGCAAAATCAGCGATACCCAGATAGCGGGTGTAACCAAAGGTCAGGCGGGAGTTCCGGGAGAGCTTAACGGATGCAGCGATGTAGGAAAAACCATAGGCACCGTTGAAAAAAATACCCCTCAGGGTATATACGGCAGAGCATCCATCCCCAATGGCGGAAAACACTACATGACGGGCGAAATGGAAGTCGGTCACGCAACTATACTTTCCACTGTGGAGGGCAGAGAGCCGAGAGAGTATTCGGTGGAGATAAATAAGGTATACAATGAAGCTGACGGAGAGCGGGTAATGCTCACCGTAACCGATCCCCGCCTGTGTCAGGTCACCGGCGGCATAGTGCAGGGCATGTCCGGCTCCCCTATTATCCAGAACGGAAAGCTTGTGGGAGCGGTAACCCATGTGTTTGTAAATGACCCCAGAAAGGGCTACGGAATAAGCATACAGGATATGCTTAAAACTGCGGGAATAGTAAGTGACGCGGCATAAAGCCGAGGGGAAAAAACGCAGGAAATCAATTATAAAAAGGCGGCAGAGGAAAATCACTCTGCCGCTTTTTGCTTTTGTATGTTATAATTCCGTTAGATAAATCAACACTATTTGGTTTTATAAAAGAGGTGCAATATGCGTAGCAAAGCCATTGAAAATAAAATGTTTCAACTTGCAAGGGAACTGATCGAAAAAAGATATCCGAAAGGCTGGGGAGGCGCTGCGGTAATTCGCACGCAGGAGGATCACTATTTTACCAGTGTTGCGATTGAGACGGCAAATAGTTCAGCATCACTCTGTATAGAGGTGGGAGCTATGTGTGAAGCACATAAATATAATGAAAAAGTCACCCATTGTCTTTGTATCATAAGAGATGACGAAAACTCTCCGTACAAAGTTCTAACTCCCTGCGGCATTTGTCAGGAGCGCTTAAGGTATTGGGGTGATGATGTTCAGGTCGGTGTTACTACCCCGAACAGTGAGCCGCTGTTTGTAGAACTGAGAGAATTACAGCCGTACCATTGGACAACTGCATATGATGCAGCAGAATTAGAGCATTTTACAGATAACTAAAAGGACATGAGTGTTATAGCTGTTGCCCCTAATAGAAATCACCCGTGTCCGGCTCCCATATTATCCGGAACGGAAAGCTTGTGGGAGCAGTTACTCATGTGTTTGTAAATGACCCCGGAAATGGCTGCGGTATAACCGGAATAAAAAAATCCCCCTGATGCAGTGCATCAGGGGGATTGCTGTTTATAAAATCAGAGAA
>JAHHRQ010000081.1 GCA_020025715.1 Oscillospiraceae bacterium
TTCTATGTAGGCGAGGAAAACATTAAAAACGCTGCTGCCGGACTGGGCAAGGGCGATTCCGTAACAGTAAGTCAGGGCAATGTGGCCTTCACCGGACTTGACCGGGGCGTTGATGTTACAAACAACGGCGACGGCGCTGTTTCCCTCAACGGCACCCCCGTGGCTAAGGGTGAGACCGCCAATTTCTGCGACCATAAGTCACTGCAGGAGGTTGCAGAGCGTCCCGCTACCTGCAAGGATAAGGGCATGAAAGCCCACTTCCAGTGCGTAGGCGCTGAGGGCTGCGGAAAGCTGTTCGTCAAAAATGAGGACGGAAGTTTAAAACAGGTTACCGAAGCAGACCTTGAAATCCCCGTAACCGATAAACACACTCTGGAAAATGTTAAAGCTGTTGAGCCTGCCTGCGGCAAGGACGGCGTTAAGGAGCATTACCGCTGCACCGTCTGCGGCAAGCTTTTCGCAGATGCAGAGGGCACTAAGGAAATAAGCGAAAAAGACGTTACCATTCCCGCCACCGGAAAGCATGAGCTTAAGAAGGTGGAGGAAGTAAAGGCCACCTGCACCAAGGACGGTGTTAAGGAGCACTGGGTATGCGATAACTGCGGCAAGATGTACTCCGACCCCGAGGGCAAGACTGAGGTTACGGAAAAAGACCTTGTTATTCCCGCCACCGGACACAATCCCGGAATCTGGAGAGAGAACGACAAGGAGCACTGGCGCGTGTGCAGAACATGCCGTGAGAAGGTTGATGTAGGTGAGCACGAGTTCGGCGAGTGGGTCGTAACACGCGAGGCCACCGAGCGTCTCTCCGGCAGAAGAGAGCGTGAATGTGAGGTTTGCGGCTATGTCGAAAGAGACAGAATTCCCGCAACCCACGGCCCCAAGACCGGCGATGAAAGCAGCATGGGTCTTTGGGTAACTCTGCTGAGCCTTTCCGCTGCTGCCGTTGTGGGTACAGCTGCCTATATCGTTATTAAGAAAAAGCACAGCAAGTAATTGAGTGTATTTAAGGCGACGGATTTTCCGTCGCCTTTTTTAATGATGTTGAAAAGAGCCGGGAATTTTCAAGGTGTACAGGCTTAAAATCAAAGATAAGCCCGCTTTAAAACCGGATTTACATTGAAATGTGGAAAACCGCTGCGAAAATTTTCAGCCCCACCTGATTTTTGTTGGCAAATGGAGGCTTTTGGGGTATAATTAACTAAATTTACACAAAAGGAATGATTTAATATAGAAAACACTGAAGTTAAAAAGGAGAGGGCAGTGCTGGTTGGACTTGCTGCCCAGAGCATGGATGTGCGGGAGCGCTCCGACGAGGTTTCCATGGATGAGCTGAAAGCTCTGGTGGAGACAGCAGGCGGCGAAACCGTGGCAATGGTCATGCAGAACAGACCTACACCCGAACCCAGAAGCTTTATCGGCGAGGGTAAGGTGCAGGAGGTCAAGGAACTTGCTGAAAATAACGACTGCGATCTGGTAGTCTTTGATAATGAACTTACCCCGCCTCAGATGCGGGCGCTGACTGACGATCTGGGAATGAAGGTGCTGGACCGTTCCGGCCTTATTCTGGACATTTTCGCCCAGAGAGCAAGAACCCGTGAGGGTCAGTTACAGGTTGAGCTTGCCCAGTATAAATACCTGCTGCCCAGACTTACAGGTATGTGGGGCCACCTTGTCCGCCAGACTGCATCCGGCGGCCCCTCACCTATCGGTACCAGAGGCCCCGGTGAAACCCAGCTGGAAACCGACCGCCGCCATATCAGACGGAAAATTCAGAAGCTGGAGGAGGAACTGGCTCAGGTGCGGAAAATCCGTTCCACCCAGCGCAGAAAGAGAGAGAAAAACGCAATGCCCGTTGCCGCCGTTGTGGGCTACACCAACGCGGGAAAATCCACTCTCTTAAACTGCCTTACAGGTTCCGATATTCCCGCAAACGACAGACTTTTCGACACTCTGGACACCACTACCCGCCGCCTTAAAATCGACGAGGCAACGGAAATATTAATTTCCGACACCGTCGGTTTTATCCGCAAGCTGCCTACTCATCTTATCGAGGCTTTTAAAGCAACTCTGGAAGAGCTGCGTTATGCGGATGTGCTCATTCACGTTATTGACATTTCCAACCCCGAATGGCCGGAGCAGGCGAGAATTGTTGACGAGCTTATAAGAGAGCTTAAATCCGACGATACGCCGGAGCTTAGAGTTTACAACAAGTGCGATAAATTCACCGGAATTCTCCCCCACGGCGAGGACTGCGTGTGCATTTCAGCAAAAAGCGGGGAGGGTACAGCAGAACTTGTGGAAAAGCTTTCAAGACTGCTGGATAACGGCAAGAGAACCGTTAAGCTGGTGCTGCCTTACTCAAATGCAGGTCTGCTTGACACCTTAAACCGTGAGGCGGGAGTGATTTCTACCGAATACACCGACAGCGGTATCGAGATTGAAGCGGTTGTAAAGCCTGAGCTTTTCGGTAAGGTCAAGGCCTATATCCCCGGCTATGTGGAGGAAAAGGAGGAGTGGGAGGATTGACGGAATATAAAATACCCACCGGCTCCGGCGAAAGCGAATTCACGGAGAAACGCTCCCGCTTTTTAGGCCATGTGGCTATGGTGGAAAGCGAAGAAGAGGCGCGGGATTTTATTGCCGAGTGCAAAAAGAAGTATTATGACGCACGGCACAACTGCTGGTGCTATATAATAAAGGACGGGCCGGAGCGCTATTCCGACGACTCCGAACCTCAGGGCACAGCCGGAATTCCCATGCTGGAAGTGATGCGCCGTGAGGGAGTGACCAACGTTGTATGCGTTGTGACCCGCTATTTCGGCGGCATTCTTCTTGGTGCAGGGGGGCTTCTGAGAGCCTACACAAGAGGTGCTAAGGATGCCCTTGATGCGGCGGGAATATCCATTGTGCGCCGCTGGGTGGAGGCGGAGCTTCCATGCTCCTACTCAGCCGCCGAGCGCCTCAAACAGGAAATACCCGCCTATAACGGCATCCTGTCCGACACTGAATACGGCGCAGATGTGCTTATGAAGCTGCTGCTGCCGGAAGAAAAGTTTCAGGATTTCAAGGACAGAATTTTTGATGTAAGCGGCGGCACGGTTACAGTAAAGACCGTGGGCGAGGCTTTCAGAGCGGTTCCCATACAGAAATAAAAAGACCGGAGTGCATTGCACTCCGGCTTTTTTGCGTTTATTTGATTTCGGCAATCATTGAGCTTAAAGCATCCTGCGCAAGTCCCTCTGCGGAATAAACCGCGAAGGCATAATCTCCATCGTTCCAAACGGCGGTGTTATATTTGCCCTCATTGCCTTTTAATGTGACGGTACGTTCACCGACGGTAATATCTGCGGTATCTGCATATTCGCTATAATCGCCGCTTATATCATCGCTGCCCGCAGCCTTGCGGAGACGCATCATGTTATTTTCTCCGTCGCTTAGTATGACTTCAATCATCTGACCCTCAATTACCTGAATTTCGGTCTCTGTCACCCAGTCGGGGAGAGCGGCGGGAATTGACATCTCAAAGCCTGCAAGCTCGGCGGCTTTTTCCATGCTGTCGCAGCTTATAAAGGGATTTGCAATTTCCGTTTTTTCGGAAAGGTCGGTGTCATCATTGGCAGGCTCTTTCGCGCCGCAGGCGGCAAGGGGCAGAGCCAGAATTAAACTTAAAACAACTGCAAAAAATTTTTCCATTTTTATTCCTCCCTGATATTTAGGCTACTGATTTTAAGACTCAGAAAAATAGAAAATGTTCCCAATTAAAATAAGCAGCATGGATTTAATTCCCATGCTGCTTATTTTGAGTGAAAGACCGATGATAAAAATCAGGGCTTTAAAACCATGAGCTTTTACGCTTCTTCCGCCGCTGAAATTCGCCTTTCTGGTCAACCAGTATAATGTCGTTTCCTATGCGGGAAATGCACTCCCACGGCAGTACATAGTCGTCCTCACGACCCAGCAGACCGAAAAATTTCGCCTTTCCCGGCGTTATCAGGGAGAGAAGCTTTCCGTCCTCACTGTCAAACTCCGCATCGCAGACATAGCCCAGACGAAAGCCTGAGTGTATGTCTATGACCTCCTTATATCTCAAATCGGAAAATAAATTCAGCACACATACCACCCCCATACAGATTATGCGGGGCGGGGGATGTCCTATGAGGGCTTTTTAGGTATGGAAATGGTGAGAATGAGCGAAGTGTCGGTTTCCTGCTTTTTAAAGCCTGCGTCTATGCCGCCCTGCTTCATCATGTCCAGGCCGTGATTGAGAGTGTTTAAAAACACTCTCACATCCTTTAAAATGAAGCTCCGCTTTGGCTCCTTACGCTCAGTTTCCGGCTTGTTCAGCAGGCTTTCCACATATTCGTCGGTGGCGGAGACTGTCAGCTCCTTTTCGATTATGTACCGGAGGGCGGCCCGCTGACTTTCGGGAGTGGGAAGTCTCAAAAGCGCTCTGCCGTGGCGCTCTGTCAGGGAATGGGTGCGGAGAGTATCCAGAACATCGGGGGGCAGCTTCAAAAGCCTGAGCTTATTTGCAACTGCCGACTGGGATTTTCCGATACGCTTTGCAGCCTCCTCCTGACTGAGGCCGAACATGCGGATAAGACGGCTGAGACCCGTTGCCTCCTCAATAAAATCCAGATCCTTACGCTGTAAATTTTCCACCAGTGCTATAAGTCCCGCGTCCTCCATGTTTACGTCAAGGAGAGTGCAGGGAACTTCCCTCAGTCCTGCAAGCTTTGCCGCCCGCAGTCTCCGCTCGCCTGACACAAGCTCGTATTTTCCGCTTCTCAGCCTTACATTCAGCGGGTTTAATATGCCGTAGCTTTTTATGCTCTCACTGAGCTGGCGCAGCGCTTCATCCTCAAAAATCTTTCTCGGCTGCACGGGGTTTGGAGATATTTCTTCCGGTCTTAAATAAATTATGCCGCCCCGCCGGAGTGTGGGACGGTATCGCAATGCCTGCATGACTATGCCTCCTCATCTTTCGTTTGTAATGCAACAATACACCAGATATTACGAAAATCGGGGCGAATGAGGGGGGAGGGTAAAATAAAAAAAGCCTCCCGAAAAGGGAGGCTTAAAAGGCTTATTTTTTGTCGGAACGGAGCTGCTTCTGTAACCAGTCTTTGCCGTCCACAAAGCGGGACACAATGAAGGAGGAAACATAGTCTCCGGCGGCATTTACCATGGTTGCGGGAGGGTCGATAAGATTTCCCAGAGCTATTGCCATGGGGTAGGCAATGGCAAGCTGGTCGGGGAAGAAAATTGTGCACAGCACAAGCTCTCCTGTTCCGCCGCCGCCGGGAATACCGGACATGGCAACAGAGGAAAAGACCGCCACAAGGATTGCCAGAATTGCACGGCCGCTGGTGAAGTCCAGACCGAACAGTGCAAAGAGGAAGGCAACCTTCAAAATTGCACTCATGCCGGAACCGTCCATGTTCATGGTTGCGCCGAGAGGCATGACGATTTCGGATACTTCCTTGGAAACGCCGCTGTCCTGTGCGGCTTCTATATTGGTGGGAATGGTGGCAACGGAGGAGCAGGTGCCGAAGGACACAGCCGCAGGCTTGAACAGGTGCTTAAACATAATTTTTGCAGCGCCCTTGCCGCCGCCTATATAGGCATAAATGGGGGAGGAGATGAACATATAAAGGAATGCCATTACATAGTAGATGATAATGGTTTTGCCGTAGTCACCGATAAGCTCGGGGCCGTAGGTGGCAACAAGGCAGGCGAAGAAGCCGAAAAATCCGATAGGTGCGTAGTAGGTGATTATCTTAACTGTCTTCATAATGCAGTTTGTAATATCTGCAAGAAGCTTTGCAGTGGCAGTCTCTTTGCCCCCCGCCATCTGCACGCCGAAGCCGAAGATTACAGCGGCAACGATAAGGGGCAGAATGGCTTTCCGGCTCCACAGCTCTGCAAAGTCGGGCTTTGTAAAGAAGTTTACGATAAGCTCTGAGGGGGAGGGACCGGGCTGAACCTCGCCTACTACATAGCTGCCCACGGTAAGGGGAATGAAGCGGAGCACTATGTACATTAAAACAGAGGCAACGGTTGTGGTGCACATAAAGGTTAAAACGGAGGTTCCCAGAAGCTTTCCCGCTCTCTTTACCGTGCCCATATTTGCGATGGCAGAGGAAATGGAGCAGAACACCATGGGAACAACCACGCAGAACATCATGTTTACAAAGATTGTGCCCAGAGGCTCAAGGGATTTGGCACCGGGCCACAGCCAGCCGGTGATGCAGCCGCCCACAATGCCCAAAAGCATGGTGAGGATGAACCAGTTGTTTTTTAAGAAATTAGATTTTTTAGCCATAATATAAACTCCTTTTTAAGGACTTTTTTTAAAACTACACTCTTATTATATTTCACAAATTTACAATGTGAATTGCTTAATGTGCTTGAAACATTGCAAATAATGCGCTATACTCAGATTTGTACAAAGGCGGGTGAAAAACTTGGAAAAAAATGAGAAATTCAGCCGTGAAGGTTATCTCAACGAAAACTATCACTACTTCCACCTGAGAGATACTGCCGGACAGGAGCGGGATTTCCACTTCCATGAGTTCGACAAAATAGTTATCCTTGTTTCGGGGCGTGTGGACTATGTAATCGAGAGCCGCAGCTATGCCCTTTTGCCGGGGACGGTATTGCTTGTAAAGCACCACGCCATCCACAAGGCAATCATAGATAAGAAAGAGCCCTACGAGAGAATTATCATCTATCTTGACCGGAAATTCTTCGACAGAGTGCTGCCCGAGGCAAGGCTTGGCTACTGCTTTGAAATGGCGGATAAGTCGGGAAAAGAGCTGCTCATGCCCGGAAAGGAACAGGAAGAGGCTCTGGCGGCCATTCTTAAAGCCTACGAAAAGGCCCAGAAGGACACGGGCTACGGGGCGGAGGCTATGCGGGACACCCTTATTATGCAGCTGCTTATTCTTATAGGAAGAATGAGCGCAGTTGTGGACGAGGAGACGGAAACCACCTATGACCCGAAAATTCAGGAGGCGCTTTCCTATATAAATGAAAATCTGAGCCGGGAACTGAGTGTGGAAAAGCTGGCAGAACAGGTGTATCTGAGCAAATACCATTTCATGCGGCTTTTTAAAGCCCAGACCGGTACCACCGTTCACGCCTATGTGCGGCAGAAAAGACTGCTCTACGCCGCAAGGCTTATACGCGAGGGAATGAGCGCGGCGCGGGCTGCATCCGAAAGCGGCTTTTCCGATTATTCTGCCTTTCACAGAGCTTTCAAGGAGAGCTTCGGGGTGAGTCCCGGAAGTCTGAGAGAATAAAAAGAATATTCAGCTACCCTTGGCG
>JAHHRQ010000082.1 GCA_020025715.1 Oscillospiraceae bacterium
AAAAAAACGACACTGTACCAAAATGTACTGTGTCGTTTTTAATTAACTATTTACGGAAAAGCTCAGTCCAATCAGTCTGCGTTAAGCACAATGCTTGCTCCGCAGCCGGGGCAGACGGTTTCGCCTACTTCAAAGACTTCCTCATTAACAATAATGGGGCCTCCGCAGTTAGGGCAGTGAAGCTCATACTCAGCGTCATCATCATCGCATCCGCAGCAGCTTCCGCATTCTCCGCCGCAGCCTTCTTCATCATCGTAATCGTCCTCATCGTCCAGATCCTCAAAGTCCTCCGGACGGTCAAGGTCGCAGGTGATTTCCTCAAGATAGCTCAGTTCTTCGGCTATCTCGTCGAGGGCATCAGCGTAATCGTTATCGCTTTCCTGAAGGTCTTCAATTTCGTGGGCCATCTGGCTTAAAAGCTCAGTAAGAGCGCCCCAGAGTTTGCCGTCTCTGGACTCAGGCTCTACGCCCAATCCCTCGACCAGTCCCTTTAGATAAGCGGCTTTTTCAACAACTGTCATAATGAAAACCTCCTGTTCGCCGTAGTTCGGCTTTTAAAATTAAGCTCTGGAGAGATACTCGCCGGTGCGGGTGTCAATCTTGATGACTTCGCCGGGCTCGATGAAGAGGGGAACCTTGATCTCAGCGCCGGTCTCAACAGTAGCGGGCTTGGTAGCGTTGGTAGCAGTGTTGCCTGCGAAACCGGGATCGGTCTCGGTAACCTCAAGCTCTACGAAGAAGGGAGGCTCAACGTTGAAAACCTTTCCCTTGTAGGAATAAATGGTGCACTCCATGTTCTCTTTAACGAACTTGAAGCTATCGGACAGAACGCTCTCGTCTACGGGCTCCAGCTCGTAGGTCTCGGGGTTCATGAAGTAGTAAAGGTTGCCGTCGTTGTAGCTGTACTCCATGGTCATACGGTCAACGGTAGCACTCTCAAACTTAGCGGTAGGGTTGAAAGAAGTTTCGGTGACGGCGCCGGTAATAACGTTCTTCATCTTGGTGCGGACGAAAGCTGCACCTTTACCGGGCTTAACGTGCTGAAACTCCACGACCTGCATAACCTGGCCGTCCATCTCAAAAGTAACGCCGTTTCTGAAATCTCCTGCTGTAATCATAAAAGGGACCTCCCAATTTTTTATTTACTATTAGCCTTAACATTTTACAGTATATATCGCTTTTTTGCAAGTATATTTTCTCTTATTTACGAATGTTCCGCTAAATTCCCGTCTCTTCTGCGGTAGCTCTGGGAAAGCTCACTATAAATTTAGAGCCCTGAGGTTTATTTGCCCCCACTGCAATACTTCCGCCGTGGGCCTGCACCGCATCATGGACAATGCTCAGACCCAAGCCGCTGCCGCCCGCTTCTCTGGAACGGGCCTTGTCCACACGGTAGAATCTTGCAAAAATATTAAGCCTGTCCTCCTCCGGTATGCCTATACCGGTATCGGCAACGGTGAGCTTAATCTTGTCCTCGTCTCCGTTTAAAGTGAGGAAAACGCTGCCGCCGGGCACATTATATTTAACGGCATTTTCAATAAGGTTAAATATTATATGGAACATGTCGTCCACATTTGCCATTACTACACAGCCGTCATCAAGACTGCACTTGAATTTGACCTCCCGCTCCTTTGCAAGAGGTTTCAGCACTGCAAGAGCATCGAGAGTTGTCTGCTTCATATCCACCGGCTCCGGCACTACCTGCACATCATCGTCAAGCCTTGATAAATCGAGAAGCTTTTCCGTTGTGCGCTGGAGGCGCTGAGCTTCATTTCCTATATCGGTAACAAATTCCCGCACAGTCTCCGGGTCTACATTATCGTTCTGCACTATGCTGTCGGAAAGAAGCCTGATAGAGGCCAGAGGCGTTTTTAATTCGTGAGACGCATCGGACACAAACTGCCGCCGCTGCTTTTCCGTGGTTTCAAGGCGCTCAGTGAGATGATTGAACTCTTTTCCCAGCTCGCTTATCTCGTCCTGCCCCTTTACATCGTGCCGGTAGGTGTAATCTCCCTCCGCCACAACGTTCATGGAGTTCACAAGGGCCCGTATTCTCCGCATTATAAGCAGCACGAAGGTGCCCGCCAGAAGCAGGGCTGCAATGGCAATAATAATGGAAATTATGCTCACTTTGCTCTGCACGCCCATTATTATCTGCGCCCGCTCTCCGTCATATTCGCAGAGATACACAACGCCGGTAATCTCCCCGCCGTAGCTTATGGGCTGGGCGTAGCTGCTGTGGAAAGCGGAATTTTTAAATTCAGAGCGGAAAACCGTTTTTCCGCCGAGAGCCGTTTTTATATCCTCGTTATCGGTCTGTACTCCTACCGGCCCTGCACCGTCATATATGACAAGGCCGTTTTTGTCCACCACCATTATTTTTGAAAGTCCGCTTACATCAAGAAAGCGCAAAACCTCCGCAATACTCTCCCTGCCCATTTTATCAAGCCCTGCAAGGGAGGATGCAAGCACCGCGCCCCGGCCTGCCATAGAATTCTTCTTTTCCTGAAAAACCGCATCTCTGGATGAAATGAGGGGAAAAGTATTTAAAAGCAGCAGCAGAACCAGCAGCAGCGCCGTTATGAAGCTTATGAACTTAAAACGTAAGGAGTGCATATATATTCTCTCAGTCCGCAAAATAATATCCCACGCCCCATTTTGTCACAATGTACTGCGGGCTTGCGGGATTTATTTCCAGCTTCTCACGCAGGCGGCGGATATGCACGTCCACCGTTCTTGTGTCTCCCTGATAGTTATAGCCCCACACCAGATCAAGCAGACTCTCTCTGCTGTACACACGGCCCGGATTTTTCATAAGGAACAGAATAAGGTCAAATTCCTTCATGGTAAGCTCCACCGGAACACCGTTTTTACTGGCGCAGCGCCGTTCCTCGTCAACTTCAATATGACCCCTCTTAATAATTGAACTGCTCTGCTGTTCGGGCTGAGTGGTGATTGAGGCTCTCCGCAGAAGTGCCCGCACGCGGGCTTTAAGCTCAAGTATATTAAAGGGCTTTGTCATGTAATCGTCCGCCCCTGACTCAAAGCCCATAAGCAGGTCCGAGCCCTCGCTTCTGGCAGTGAGCATGATTATGGGGACGGTGGAAAAGCCTCTTATCTCCTGACAGGCTTCAAGGCCGTTTTTCTGCGGCATCATCAGATCCAGAATAATAAGGTCATATTCACCGGTTTTTGCCATGGTTACGGCAGTCTGTCCGTCATAGCAGGCATCCACGGTATAGCCCTCATTTTCCAGATTGAATTTTATTCCCTTTACAAGCAGTTTTTCATCATCTACTACAAGTATCTTCATTATCTATTTCTCCAACCGTGATGTCCGCCGATATGGCGCTAAATCTGGCCTTTCCTATGCCGGAGACATCCATTATATCTTCGATACTTTTAAATTTTCCTTTTTCAGCCCTGTAATTTACAATCTCTTCCGCCAGAGCCGGCCCTATCCCTGTAAGTTCATCCAGTTCAGCCGCAGTGGCAGTGTTTATATTGAGAAGTGTGCTTTCGATTTCCTCCTCAAGTGCCTCTTCCTGCGCTGCTTCGGGGCTGATTTGTTCCGGAACTTCCGTCTTTTCAGGTCTTTTTTCCGCTTTCTGAGACTGGGAGGTTTTAATCACAACTTCCCTTTTAGGTGCAAAAAATGCAGCCTTTACAGCTATTATCGCTGTAACACCCAGACATAGGGCAAGAGAAATGCCCACAAATTTTCTGCCGCTTATCATAACCGCCTCCAAAATAGTAGATTCGCCATTTTAAGGCTTTATTTATTTTTGAGTTGCAAAAATCGGGTTAAAACTCTATAATAATATCTGTATACTTTTATATAACTATAACACATTATCTGAAAAACGGGAGAACAAAATGAAAAAATTAAAAATTTTCCCTTTGATTCTGGCAATCTGCCTTATCTTTGCTTTCGGCGCCCCCGCAGCTTTTGCTCTGGAGGAACCTAACATCGGCGCTCAGGCCGCAGTTCTGGTGGATACCAGCACTGACTCCATTATATATTCCCGCGCCATGGATGAGCAGCGCGCCCCCGCCAGCCTTACCAAAATCATGACCGCTCTTCTGGCTCTTGAAGCCGTTGAAAAGGGCGAGGCATCCCTTGATGAAATGATTGTGGCACAGGATAACTGCCGTGAGGGGCTTGACGAGGACAGCAGTACCGCCGGAATTGTTCCGGGTATGTCCCTTTCTTTAAATGAGCTTTTATACTGCACCCTGCTTTCATCCGCAAACGAAGCATGTAACATCATTGCAGCGAGAATCGACGGCAGCGTTGAGGCCTTCGTTGAGCACATGAACCAGCGAGCAGCGGAGCTGGGCTGTACAAACACCAACTTTGTAAACACCAACGGTCTTCCCGCAGAAAACCATTACAGCTCTGCATACGACCTTTATCTTATCACAAAGGAAGCAATTAAGCACCCGCTTTTCCTCGAAATATGCGATACAAAAAGCTATACTTCCGCCCTGCCGGAGATCAACAACGGCAAGCCCATGGAAAACTCCAACGCCCTCATAAACCCCAATTCCCCTTACAACATGAATAACTACGTTTATGAGCACGCACACGGCGTAAAGACCGGCTACACCAGAGCTGCCGGCTACTGCCTTATCTCTACCGCCCAAAAAGACGGCATAAATCTGGTTGCAGTTGTTCTGGGCTGTGACGGCTGGCTTAACGCTCAGATTGAGGAATACAAGAACTTTGAAGATTCTATCGCCCTTTATAACTGGGCCTTTGATAACTTTGAATATCAGACCGTTATAAACGCATCCCAGCCTCTGGGTAAAACCAATCCCATTGAAAACGCAGCCGGAAAAGGCGTTGCAATTTTAAAGCCTGAAAAGAATATTGAGCTGCTGCTGCCCAAGGAGCTTACTCCTGAGGATATAGAGGTTGTGCCCTCCCTCAATTCCGAAACTCTTGAGGCACCTATTGCCGCCGGTACCGTTCTGGGTAAGGCAAAGGTCTTTATAGACGGCAAGGAATACGGAACCATTAACCTTGTTGCAAGTGAGGATGTTGAGCTTTCCGGCGGTCTTGTGTTCATGCAGAAGCTGAAGGCCTTCTTCTCCCAGACATGGCTCATAGTTCTGCTGAGTATAGTGATTATAGTAGGCGGCGGTTTCCTCGCCCTTTACCTCCACTATCGCCACTTAAGAAATGAGCACATCAAAAAGCGCAGACTTATGGAGCAGCGCAGAGCCGAAGAGGAGCGCAGAAAGTGGGAAGAGGAAAACGGCGTAACCGACCCCGACATTTCATATGAGGACGACCTTTATTCCGGCATGAACTTCTCCGACATAAACAAAGACGACATCGGTTCCTCCTCCGAATACGAGGAAGAGCTTATGAAGGAATATGAAGAAGAACAGGACTTCCGCAGCTACGGAAGTGACGGAACCGACTCCCTTTCAGACTTTGACTGGGACGACATAGTAAAATAACAGATCTTAATGACCGCACGGCAATCCGTGCGGTCAATCTTAAAATACAGGAGGCGGCAGAATGTACAGACCCCTTGCAGATGAAATCAGACCCGACAGCATCGACGATGTAGTAGGTCAGAAGCATATATTAGGCGAAGGCGCAATGCTCCGGCGTATAATCGACAGCGCACAGATACCAAACATGATTTTCTACGGTCCCTCCGGCACCGGAAAAACCACTGTCGCCCGCATCATAGCCCAGAAAACCAACCGTACACTGAGAAAGCTCAACGCCACTACGGCGGGCATTGCTGATATAAAACAGATAATCGACGAGCTGGACACCTTTCTGACCCCCGGCGGCGTGCTTTTATATCTGGACGAGATACAGTATTTCAACAAGAAACAGCAGCAGTCCCTTCTTGAATTTATAGAGGACGGACGCATCACCCTTATAGCATCAACCACCGAAAATCCCTATTTCTGCGTGTTTAACGCAATACTCAGCCGTTCAACGGTGTTTGAATTCAAGGCCGTTCCCACCTCTGAGATTGAAAAGGCAGTAACAAGAGCGGTGGGTATTATGAACTCCCGCCGTGAAACTCCGGCAAAGCTTGAAGACGGCGTTATAAAAAGAATCGCAATGTCCTGCGGCGGCGATGTACGAAAGGCGGTAAACTCTGTTGAGCTGCTTTTCTCCGCCTCCTTCGACAGAGACATTATAACTCTTGCCGACGCCACCGCCATTTCCCAGAAAAGCGCCATGCGCTACGACAGAGAGGGAGACGAGCATTTCGACATTCTCTCCGCCCTTATGAAGTCGCTCCGCGGCTCCGACCCGGACGCTGCCCTTCATTATCTGGCAAGACTTCTGGAGGTGGGAGACCTCACCGGCGCGTGCCGGCGTATTCTCTGCTCTGCCAGTGAAGATGTTGGGCTTGCCTATCCTCAGGCGGTTCCAATAGTGAAAGCCTGTGTGGATTCCGCTCTCCAGTTAGGTCTGCCGGAGGGCAGACTTCCCCTTGCAGAGGCATGTATTTTACTTGCCACATGGCCTAAATCCAACTCCGCATATAAGGGAATAAACAAGGCCATTGCAGACGTAAAGGCAGGCAGAACCGGCAACATCCCCCGTGAGCTTCAAAATGTCCACGCCGACGGCACCGGCTTTGAGCGTGAGCAGGGCTACAAGTACCCCCATGACTATCCCGGTCACTGGGTACGCCAGCAGTATCTGCCAAGCGAAATTAAAAACACCCGCTATTACGAATACGGCGACAACAAGATAGAGCAGCTTGCAAAAAGCTACTGGGACGAGATAAAGAAATAGGAGAGTGCCATGGATATTCAGGTAGGGGATATTTTAACCATGAAAAAAGCCCACCCCTGCGGCAGCAGAGAGTGGGAGGTTTTAAGAGTGGGCGCAGACTTCAAGCTCCGCTGCACCGGCTGCGGACATGAGGTAATGGGTCCCCGCTCCAAATTTGAAAAGAACATAAAACAGGTGAAGCGGTGAACTATACATATATTCTCCGCTGCGCCGACGGTACTTTATACACCGGCTGGACAAACGACCTCCCGGCAAGGCTTAAAGCCCACAATTCCGGCAAGGGTGCAAAGTACACCAAAAACCGTCTGCCGGTGGAGCTTGTATACTTCGAGGAGTTTTCCACAAAAGAGGAAGCCATGAGCCGTGAATGGCACATAAAAAGGCTTAAAAGAGCGGAAAAGCTGGAACTTATAGGAAAAAGCGCATTGTGATAATCACAATGCGCTTTTTCTTATTTTGCAGTTAAAGTAAAGCTCTTAACCCCGTTTGAAAGGCTGTATTCATTTCCGCTTTGCAGCTCGGGGTGAGTGAAAATTACGCTTCTGCAAGC
>JAHHRQ010000083.1 GCA_020025715.1 Oscillospiraceae bacterium
AAAATGAGGCAGGATTGGTTTTAAACCAGTGTTCCATGCGATATTCTGCACTCATCTGATCTCTTTGAAGAGCGATATACTGCCCGTATCGGGGCTCTTTTGCGCTCTCGCCGCTTTCATCAAGATACTTTTCGTATTTTTCACGGAAAGGCTCGTTTACATTCTTTTCGTAATCCAGTTCCTCTTCTGACGGGAAACCCTCACCCTGGTAGGTTCCCAGAAGCATGGGGTTTCCGGAACCGTAGCTGACGGGAATAAACGCACCGAACTGAATATAATTTCGTATCGTCCACGGCACAAAGAAGCAGAGCGCGGCAAGAATAAAGGCACCGCAGCGCTTTAAAAGCAGCTTTTTATCCTCTTGCCTCTTTATAATAAGCAGGTAGATAAGAGTTACCGGCGCAAGGCTGAGAATGTTCGCCCTGAACATAAGCGCCGCCATAAAGGAAAGGGTGAAAAAGACAAAGTACCGTTTTTCATCACTCTGCCCCATTTTAAGCCCTGCATAAATGCAGCAGACGAATAACAGGGAATAGGGAGTTTCGGTTAAAATTATGTTGTCGCTCCATGCAAAGTTAGGCAGAAGATAGCACAGGGCGGCGAACAGTCCCCATATACCGGGTAGAAAAATCCGAACCGTTTTATATGCCATGCAAGCGGTGGCACAGCCCATTACCATCCACAGAATTTTAAGGGCGGTGAGAAGCCCCTGCCCGCTGCCGAATATAAAGGACATAAGGCCGATTAAAACCGGCATGCCCGGCATTATCATGGCTGTGGGATAAGCTTCATGAATGGAAATCACGCCGCTTTCGGCAAAGCGCAACCCGCTTTCTATGTATGATACATCATCACTTCCCAGAACACTGTCTGCGCCAAGCTGGAAAAATGCAATCATGCGTTCTGCAAAAATAAGCAGAAGTATGGCAAAAAGGATGTATGAATATACATCCTTTTTGCATGAAGAAGTGTTTTTCTTAAACATCTTACTTTATATAGTAAGCTTACATCTTTTCGGGAGCGGAAACGCCGATGATGTTGAGAGCCAGCTCCAGAACCTTTCTTGTGCACTCGCAGAGCATAAGTCTTGCCTCCAGCAGTCCTTCCTCTGCACCCTTGATGTGGCAGGCGGTGTAGAACTTGTGGAAACGGGATGCAAGCTCGGTTACATACTTGTTTATGCGGCTGGGGTCGTAGTCTCTTGCGGAGAGGCGGATTTCCTCAGGCAGAGCTGCCAGCTGCTTAATAAGCTCCTTCTCAACGTCGGTGGAGAGGAGGGAGAGATCAACGGAATTGAAGTCGGGCAGCTTGTGTCCTTCTTCTGCCAGTGCTGCAAGCATGGTGCAGATTCTGGCGTGGGCGTACTGAACATAGTATACGGGGTTTTCACTGTCCTGACGGATAGCCAGCTCAAGGTCAAACTCAACCGGGCTTTCGGGGCGGGAGTTGAAGAAGTATCTGGCGGCGTCAACGGGAATCTCGTCCAGCAGGTCGGTAAGGGAAATTGCCTTGCCGGTACGCTTGGACATACGGACTACCTCGCCGTTTCTGGTGAGCTTAACAAGCTGCATTAAAACGATGTCCAGTCTCTCCTCGCCGTTGAGACCCAGAGCATCAAGAGCGCCTTTAAGTCTTGCAACGTGGCCGTGGTGGTCGGCACCCCATACGTTTATAACCTTGTCAAAGCCGCGCTCCTCAAGCTTGTTGCGGTGGTAGGCAATATCGGCGGCAAAGTAGGTGTAGAAACCGTTTGCACGGCGGAGAACGTCATCTTTAAGCTCCAGCTTTTCAATATCATCTTCCTTTTTACCGGAAGCGAGAAGCTTGTCTCTTAAAATTCTGGAGGTGTTAAGCCAGAGAGCGCCGTCCTTCTCGAAGGTGAAGCCCTTTTCGGTGAGAAGATCGACAGTCTCTTTTACATAGCCGCTCTCGTGGAGAGAGGACTCGAAGAACCATTTGTCGTATTCAATGCCGTAGCGGCGCAGATCGGACTGCATCTTGGGGATGTTTCTGTCCAGACCGAAGCGGGACATGGCCTCGTGGCGCTCTTCAACGCTCTTTTCCATGTACTCGTCGCCGTAGGTGTCGAAGAACTGTTTTGCAAGGTCCTTAATATCGTCACCGTGGTAGCCGTCCTCAGGGAACTCAACCTTGTCCTCGCCTAAGATGAGCTGCTGGTATCTGGCGTCAATGGAGCAGGCAAACTTTTCAATCTGGTTGCCGGCGTCGTTTACGTAGAACTCGCGCCATACGTCGTAGCCGGCTCTGTCCATAATGCTTGCCAGAGCGTCACCCAGTACGCCGCCGCGGGCGTTACCCATGTGCATGGGGCCGGTGGGGTTGGCGGAAACAAACTCGACCATAAGCTTTTTGCCCTGACCTACGTTTACTTTGCCGTAATCCATGCCTTCGTTATTGACGGCTGCCATAACATCGGCGTACCATTTTTCGGAAAGGCGGAAGTTTATAAAGCCGGGGCCTGCAACCTCAACAGAGGAAAACCATGTGCCCTCCAGCTCTGCGTTTTCTGCCAGAGCCTCTGCAATCTTGCGGGGAGCCATGCGGAAAGCCTTTGCACCGGTCATGGCGTGGTTTGCGGCATAGTCGCCGTTCTGAGTGTCCTTGGGTATCTCAACTGTACCCTTAAGCTCTGCGCCCTCGGGAAGCTGGCCGTTTTTTGCGGCCTTTGCGTATGCGTTTAAAAGAATTTCGTTAATCTGAATCTTAGCGTTTTCTATTAAGTTAGCCATTTGTCTTTTCTCCCATCTGCCTTACTGTAATATGAAATTTATTTCTGGTAACTACGGCGTGCTCCATGTTTACAACATATATAAGCTCCATTTCGCCGCCGTTTTCGTCAAATCTCTGGCTGACCTCTCTTGTATCAATGCCGAGATTTGCGGTGCCGTAGGGGGTGCTGTACTGGAAGGCGTCCTTTTCGCCGGGGCGGAACACCATTCGGCTCTGAATAAGGCCGTCGCGGTCAAGCACAACCTGATCGCCGTTTACCATGAGGCTGGTTCTGGTGCCCTCCATGCCGGTAACAGCAGTTTCGGCATAGCTTATACATGCCGTGTCACCGTCCATGAAGTAGTAGCCGTCGGTGGTAAATTCTATACCGTCCTCATCTTCAAAACCGTAGTTCTGCATACTTTTTATGCTTATAATAACATCTTTCATCACTTTTCACACCTCCATAACCGGCACATGCTCAGGGCAGGGAAACTCTGATGTGCCGAGAAATTTTGCAGCAGAGGCCGAGAAGTCCTCAGCACTGCCGCTTGTTAAAAAGCGGAGACTGCCTCCGCCGCCGGTCAGTGAATTTTTTTCGAGATATGAGGCCATTTCCTTTGCGGCACAGTCTGCCGCGCTTACAAGGATAACATCCTCACCCAGATATGCGCTTATAGCCTCGGAAATTATGCCGAAATGGGTGCAGCCCAGAAGAAGAGCCTGAATTTTTCCCTCTTTCATGGGCTTTAAGGCATCCCTTACGGCCGCTTTCAACTCCTCGTCATCCGGGGAGACATGGCCGCTTTCTATAAGGGGCACAAAGGCGGGGCAGGGAACTGCAATAATCTCTCTGCCGGGGCAGAGAGCACCCAGCTGCCTTTGATAAACGCCGCTTTTAATGCTGGCTTCCGTTGCGATAACTCCGACAGCACCGCTGAGAGGCAAATTCCCCATAGCCTTAACAACGCTTTTTATAACTCCCATGGCGGGCACAGGATAGCTTTCTATAATATCTGCCGTGTTGCTGGAAACCGTGCCGCAGGCGGCAAGAATAGCCTTCACTCCGCAGGAGGAGAGCAGGTCCATATCCTGCTTTGCAATGCGCCGCAGCTGAGCGGGCGTTTTCGCCCCGTAGGGAACCCGTGCGCTGTCGGCAAAGTATATAATATCCTCATCGGGCAGAAGAGCTCTTAAAGCCTTCACGGCGGTGAGACCTCCGAAACCGGAGTCGAATATTCCCACAGGTCTTTTGTCCATTAAGATCTCCTAAACAAAAAGAAAAAATAATTATACGCTGACATCTTAATATAACTCATTTTCCCTGCTAACACAAGGATAATTTCCTGTATGAGTTAAAATTTGTATTCTTTGAATAGTGGAATTGGGCTTGGCAATCTGCTATAATAGAATGTGAAGAAGCTCAAAGGAGGCGGTATTATGAATATTGAACTTACGGATAAGGAATTCAGGCGGCTTCTTGATCTGGTATATATAGGAAACTGGATACTAAATTCCACAAGGGGCAGCGACCGCTTTGAGGATTACGACGATATACAGGAGAAGCTTTTTTCTCTCTCCCCGTCCCGTGGTATGAGCTCACTGGTGCGCTACTCCATGGGGCACATCCTGCCCTCCAAGGCTTATGAGGAGGGCGGCATACACGAGGCCATTGCGGATTATGAGGACGCGGTCTTTTTCAACATCCTTGCCGAGGAACTTGCACGGCGGGATCTGGGACTGGAAGACTCTGACCCGGAGGACTTTACCGAGCTTGCCGAGCGGATGGATGATTATCTGGACGAATTCGAGAAAAACGGTCTTAACTCCATAAATATTGATATGTAATGAAAGGCAGAAATTATGCACGACGAACTGACAAAAGAAGACATTAAAAAGATGCGCGAGGAGCTGGAATACCGGAGAATCGAGCTTATGCCCGATCTGATGGCAGAGGTTAAGAGAACCAGAGAATTCGGCGACCTGAGCGAAAATGATGAATATAAAACCGCAAAGCGTGAGCTTAACCACAATAAGGGCCGCATCCGTTATCTGGAGGGCATGATAAAGACTGCCCATGTAATTTCCGATAAATCCGGCGAGGACGAAGTGGGCCTTTTCGATAAGGTTGAAATCTATATGCCGGAGGATGACGAGACTGATATTATACAGGTTGTTACCACCGTGCGCTGCGACCCCAGAAAGGGCCTTATAAGCAAGGAATCCCCCTTCGGAAAGCAGGTTCTGGGCAAAAAAGTGGGCGACCGCTTTACCGTCCATGTAAACGACAGTTACAGCTATGAGGCGGAAATCCGCTCCATAGAAAAGACCAAGGATGACGGCAGCGCACCCCTTATGCGCTTTTAATTTCAAGGCTTATACCCGGCGGGAAACACGGCGCCGAGTATAAGCTTTTTTACTTTTTGAAAAATCCCATAAAACCCTTGACAATACAGAAAAAAACGTTATAATAATAAAGCTTATCTAATGATAAAGCCCCTTGCTCCCGGATATGCCGGGGGCCACAAGACCAAAAGGAGGTGCACAAGTAATGGCAAAAGCAACCGAAAAGTACGAGGTAATGTACATCATCAACCCTAACTTCACCGAAGAGCAGACCGCTGCTGTGGTTGAGAAGTTCAAGAACCTTGTTGAGGAGAACGCCACTCTTGATGAGCTGGAGGAAATGGGCAAGCGCAAGCTGGCTTATGAAATCAACTACATCAGCGAGGGCTACTATGTTCTCATGAAGTTCACCAGCGCTCCCGAGTTCCCCGCAGAGCTGGACCGTATCCTCGGTATCACCGACGGTATTCTCCGCCGCCTGATTACCCTGCGTGCTGAATAAGGAGGCATTATAGTGTTAAATCACATTGTTATTATGGGCCGTCTGACCCGTGATCCGGAACTCAGATACACCCAGTCCCAGACCCCTGTTGCTTCTTTCACTCTCGCTGTTGATCGTGATTACAGCGGCCGTGACGGCGGCGACAGACAGACCGATTTTATCGACTGTGTGGCATGGCGCCAGTCTGCCGAGTTTGTGAGCAAGTATTTCCACAAGGGCAGCATGGCAGTTGTTTCCGGCCGGCTTCAGCTCCGCGACTGGACTGACCGCGAAGGCGGTAAGCGCCGCAGCGCAGAAGTAGTTGCTGATAACATTTACTTCGGAGAGAGCCGCAGGGACAGCGAAAATCACAGCTTCAGCCGTGATAGTTATAACGACAATCGTGACAGCTATAACAGCAATTCCGGCAGCTACAACAGAAATTCCAACAGCGGCTACAATGACAGCCGCAATGCGGTAAGCCCCGCACCCAACAGCTTCAGCGAGCTGGATGACGGTGACGGCGAGCTTCCGTTCTAAATATTTTGATAGGAGGATACAGCTATGGCTTTCGATAAGAGCAACCCCAAAAACCGTAAACGCAGAAAAGTATGTCAGTTCTGCGTTGATAAAGCTACCAGCATTGATTACAAGGATACCGCTAAGCTCCGCCGCTACATGTCCGAGCGCAGCAAGATCCTTCCCCGCCGCACCACCGGTGTTTGCGCAATGCATCAGCGTATGCTCACTGAGGCAATAAAGAGATCTCGTCAGATCGCTCTCCTGCCTTACGTGACTGACTAATTAAAATTAACCGTTTCATAACGGCAAAAGTAAAACAGGCAGTATCAGTTTTCTGATACTGCCTGTTTTTTATATTTATTGAAGCTTTAAAAAGTCTGCTATGGCTTTTTTGCCGCCTGCCAGTATTCCCGGCTTGCTGCCGTCAAAGGGCATTTCCGAGCCGTCAATGTTGAGGCAGGTGCCGCCGGCTTCCTGCACTATTAACATACCTGCCGCATAGTCCCAGAGGGATACCTGAAGCTCAAAGTATAATCCGGCTCTGCCTGCTGCAACAGAACACAGGTCAAGCTCAGCCGAACCCTGACGGCGTATATCCAGTCCTGCCAGAAAGGCTTTTTTAATCATTTCAAAGCTCCGGTCGGTAAGGGAAACGTCGTAGGGAGCGGTTCCGCAGCACACAACGCTTTCGGAAAGTCCGTCGTCGTGGATGTGGATGGGTCTGCCGTTTAAAAATGCGCCCTCGCCCTTCACGGCGGAAAACATTTCGTCAACATATGGGTTATAAACGGCGGCTGCGCTTAAAACGCCCCGATGTCTGTATGCAACGGAAATGCAGCTGTGATTAAAACCGTGGACAAAGTTCATGGTGCCGTCTATGGGGTCGATAATAAACACGTGCTCTCCGTCCAGATCGTCCCGCTGCATGTTTTCCTCACAGAAAAATTTTGCGCCGGGGAGTGCGGCGGAAAGCCTCTCCATTAAAAGAGCCTGCACCTTACGGTCATACTCTGTCACAACATCCCGTCTGCCGGTTTTCCGCTCTGCCAGCACCTCGCCTGCACTGAGCATAAGCTGAGCTGCTTCTTTTTCTGCATTTATAATAATGTGGAGAATTTCTCCCGTGTGGAGAATTTCTCCCGATGTTATCTCTGCCATAATCCGCCTCCGTGTTTTTTTCCACATTATATCATAGGAATTGTGGGAAATAAAGCGATACGGCGGGGAA
>JAHHRQ010000084.1 GCA_020025715.1 Oscillospiraceae bacterium
GTTTTCTTGGCTGCGGTTTTCTTTGCAGCCGGTTTTTTAGCCGTAGTTTTCTTCGCAGCAGTCTTTTTGGCTGCGGTCTTTTTGGCAGCAGGCTTTTTAGCCTCTTTCTCCTGCTTTTCCTCTGCTCCCTCTGCCTTGTCCTCGTCCTTTGCTGCGGGCTTTTTCTTGTAGCCTCTCTTGTCCTCAGGGAGGAAGTTGGGGCATTCTTCGTTTATGCAGAAAGGCTTCTGAGCGCCTCTTCCGCTCTTTTTAAACATGGTCTTGCCGCAGGCAGGGCAGAAATCCTTTGTGGGCACATCCCATGTTATAAAGCCGCAGTCCACACCTCGCTCGCAGGCGTAGAAAACATAGCCCTTCTTTGAGGTACGCTTTAAAATCTTGCCGCCGCACTTGGGGCACTTACCGGGCATTTCAACCACAATAGGCTTTGTAAATGTGCACTCCGGGAAACCGGGGCAGGCAAGGAAGTAACCGAATTTACCTTTCTTGACTACCATCTGTCTGCCGCACACATCGCAGTATTCATCGCTGAGAACGTCGGGAACCTTAATTTTCACGCCGTCCAGTGCCTTTTCGGCCTCCTCAAACTCCTTATTGAAGTTGCCGTAGAAGCCGGAGAGTACATCCTTCCAGTTGGCCTTGCCTCTTTCTACTTCATCCAGTTCCTCTTCCATGTGGTTTGTAAACTTAAGGTCTACTATATCGGCAAAGCGCTCTTTCATAAGCCCTGTTACAACCTCGCCCAGAGGAGTGGGCTTAAGGTATTTGCCTTCCTTAATAACATAGTCGTGGGAAGTGATGGTGGATATGGTGGGAGCGTAGGTGGAGGGGCGGCCTATGCCCTTTTCCTCCATGGCTCTGATAAGGGTAGCCTCGGTATATCTGGAGGGGGGCTGAGTGAACTGCTCATCGGGAATCATCTTTCTCAGTGTCAGTTCCTCGCCCTCGTTAAGAGCGGGCAGAGGGCTTTGAATTTCGCTGCTCTCCTCATCCTTTGCCTCTTCGTATACTGCGGTATAGCCCTTAAACTTAAGCTCGGAATAGTTTGCCTTAAACACATATCCGGCGGAGCTTACGTCAACAGAAACATTGTCGTAGATAGCATTTGCCATCTGGCAGGCGGTAAAGCGGCCCCATATAAGTCTGTACAGTCTGTACTGCTCCTGAGTCAGATTTTTTCTGACCACGTCAGGGCTCAGACTGACATTTGTAGGACGGATAGCTTCATGGGCGTCCTGTGCGCCGGCCTTGGTTTTAAAGTGTCTGGCCTTTTCGGGATAATATTCAGGGCCGTAGTGGCTTACGATATAATCCTTTGCAGCGCTGATTGCTTCGTCTGAAAGTCTGAGAGAGTCGGTACGCATGTAGGTAATAAGACCTATGCTTCCGAAGCCGTCAATCTCCACGCCTTCATAAAGCTGCTGAGCTATGGACATGGTACGGCGGGGAGTCATGTTGAGCCGTCTTGAAGCCTCCTGCTGTAAGGTAGAGGTTATAAAAGGAGGTGCCGGACTTCTCTGCTTTATTCCGCGCTTCACCTTGGAAACAGTGAACTTGTCCTTTGTGCACTCCTCAATTATCTGATTGACTTCCTCTTCGCTTCTGATCTCCTGCTTTTTATCGTCCTTGCCGTAGAAGCGGGCCTTGAAGCTTGGCTCCTCGTTTAAGCGGCTCAGATTTGCATCAAGCAGGAAGTAGCGCTCCTGCACGAAGCTTTTGACTTCTTCTTCCCTGTCAACAACCATTCTTGTTGCAACAGACTGAACTCTGCCTGCGGAAAGGCCGGATTTGACTTTTTTCCAAAGCAGCGGAGAGAGCTTGTAGCCCACAATACGGTCAAGCACACGTCTTGCCTGCTGAGCGTCAACCAGATTCTGGTCGATCTCTCTGGGATGCTGAATACTCTCGGTGACTACTCGTTTTGTAATTTCGTTAAAGGTAACTCTCTGAGCCTTTTCGTCGCTGAGGCCCAGCAGTTCCTTAAGATGCCATGAAATTGCTTCTCCCTCGCGGTCCGGGTCCGTCGCGAGATAAACGGTTTTGGCGCTTTTAGCGTCTTTTTTAAGCTCTGCTATAAGCTCTTTTTTATCCCGCACCGGGATATACTTAGGCTCAAATCCGTTTTCTATGTCAACGCCCATTTTGCTTTTGGGCAGATCTCGTAAATGTCCCATGGAGGCTTTGACCTTATAATCGTCTCCTAAGTATTTTTCGATAGTCTTGGCCTTGGCAGGAGACTCCACAATTACCAGATTCTTAGCTTTTGCCATTACTTGTCCTCACTTTTTTGCTATATTCAATGAAATTCGCCTTCCTGCCTCCCGCTTAACATAGCCTTTGATTTCAAGGACTGTAAGCTGAGCCAGAACTTTCGCTGTGGGAAGGCCGGTAGTTTCTATTATATCGTCAATATGCACGGCATTTTTGTCGATAGCCGTTATAATTTTAAGCTGCTCCTCGGAAAGGGTGCTGAGCTGTTCACGCAAGTCAATATATCCCCTGCCGTTTTTATTGTCAACAGTGTTTTCTTGAATTTTACTTTTCTTTTCCTGTTTTTTCGGGGTTTTTACTGTGTTTTTCGCCTCTTCCGGCATATCTGGGCAGGCTTCGCGATTTATTTTTATAATGTCCGGATACAGCGCTTCGAACTCTTCCATAACCTCTGCGCCGTTGGTTACAAGCTTTGCACCCTCTTTTATAAGGGCATTTGTGCCGACACAGTTTGCGGCATCCGCATTGCCGGGAATGGCGAAAATCTCTTTTCCCTGCTCAGCCGCTTCCGTTGCGAAAAGTCTTGTTCCGCTTCGCTCAGGGGCTTCAACTACCACAACGCCCAAGGATATACCGGAGGCTATGCGGTTTCTCTCCCTGAAAAAGCTTCTCATAGGCTTTGTACCCGGCGGGTATTCGCTTATAAGTGCGCCCCGGGCGGCAACATCCTCACTGAGCCTGTCATTTGCGAACTCATGGGGCACGCCCAAAACACCTATACATTTTCCGCCTGCAAGCAGAGCGCCTTTTGCAGCTTCGCTGTCTATGCCCGCTGTAAGCATGGAGATAACTCCACCGCCGCAGCGGCATATCTGCCATGCAATTTCCCGTCCCATTTTAAGACCGTAAGCGCTGGCGCTTCTTGTGCCGATAACTGCCACATAGGGAAAATCATCAAGGCTTTTAAGCTGGCCCTTAAGGTAGATAACAGGCGGCGGAGCGGAAATATTTTTAAGTCCCTTGGGATATGCAGCGTCGTTGAATGTGATAATTGATATATTCTGGCAGGCACATTCTTCCTCAATAATCAAGCAGCGCTCTGTGTCGCGCCTTTCGAGTATCTGCGCCTCTCTGTCACTTATGCCCTTTATACGCTTAAATTCATTATTCGGTGCATAGAAAGCCCGCTCCGGCTCACCGTAATAATCAAGCAGTGCAGCCTTTGCAGCACAGCTCACGCCCTGAGCTGCTGAAAGCCACAGCCAGTATTTAAGCGCCGACATAATTCCACTCCTTTATCTGCTCATTTCCCACATAAGTACCGAAGCCGCAACAGCTGCATTAAGAGATTCGCTGTCGGGGTTCATGGGTATTATGATTTCCCTCTCGCATATATCTAAAATTTCTCTGCTCAGCCCTCTGCCCTCGCTGCCCACGGCAACGGCGGCATGTTTAAGCTCCACATTTCGCATATCTACGGCTCTATCGGATAAAGCCGCGCCGTACAAAGGCAGCTCATTTTCCTTTAAAAACTGTCCCAGCTCATTTAAATCTTTAACTATAAGCTTCTGGCGGAAAATTGCACCCATGGTAGCTCTTACGGTTTTGGGGTTATATATATCGGCGCAGCTGCCGGTGAGAATAACAGCGTCAATATTAAAGGCGTTTGCAGTTCTTATTACCGTTCCCACATTTCCCGGGTCTTGAAGATTTTCAAGGACAATAGCGTTTTTAAGCTTTTCTCCTCTTTTCTCTTCCGGTATTCTTACTGCAAAAATGGGGCCGGGGCTATTTTTCATAGGAGAGGCATAATCGAAAAGCTCTGCGGGAGCAGCAAACTGTTTTCTGCATCCGAGTCCCTGCACATCCTCCGGCTGTTCTTTCCAGAGAACGGAATCAATCTCCGCCCCAAAGCTGACGGCCTCTTTTAAAAGCTTCATTCCGTCGCAGATGAAAAGACCTTTTTCCCGTCTGTACCCGCTGTCTGAGCACAAAAGCCGGATGTGGCGGATATGTTCATTTTTTCTTGAAGTTATTTTTTCCATATCAAATCATTGAAGCTGATAAAAAGTTCTTTAGTCTTATCAGCATATCACTTTCATTAAATTTCGGCTGAATTTATGGGTTGATTTTTCTCGTTTTCCCTTTTTTCGCCATATTTCTACTATTATAATATATTCATAATACACACAATCCATTTATTTTTCAAGCCCTTTAATATTTGTTAAAAGTTCGTACACTTTTTTCTCCCTGCTTGATATTGCCGAAAAAACATAATATAATTATCTGCAAATGACTTTAAGGTGATAATAAATGGAAAATATTCTGCTTCTCGAAGATGATTTTGCACTGTCAGAGGGCATAAAGCTCGCCCTGCAAAGTGACGAAATTATAATTCATATATGCCGCAGCATAAAGGATGCAAAATCTCAGCTTTCCGAAAAAAGCTTTTCTCTTTTAATTCTGGATATAAATCTGCCGGACGGAAACGGTCTTGAGCTTTTAAAGAACATCCGGAAAGATTCTGCCGTTCCGGTGATAATGCTCACCGCAAACGACATGGAAACCGACATAGTAACCGGCCTTGAGCTTGGTGCTGACGACTATATTACAAAGCCCTTTTCTCTGGCTGTCCTGCGGGCAAGAGTCAAAGCCCAGCTGAGGCGCTCCACTCCGGTACAAACCGCTGTTGAAATTGAGGATATGCGTTTTGACTTTGACCGCATGGAATTTTATAAAGCCGGTCAGGAAATAAGTCTCAGCAAAACCGAGCAGAAGCTTTTAAAGCTTCTGGTTTTAAACCGCGGCCGCACAATGAGCAGAGCAGAGCTTCTGGATAAAGTGTGGACCGACGGGGCTGAGTTTGTAGATGAAAACGCCCTTTCCGTAACGGTTAAGCGGCTGAGAGACAAGCTTGATGGCTGCAAGAAATTAAAAACCGTATACGGCATAGGCTATATCTGGGAAAAATAATATGGAAATCGTTTTGATTATCAGTCTTTTAACGGCGGCAGGTGCGGTCTGTTCCGCCATATATTACAGATGCCGCGAGAAAAAGACGCTTAAAAATATCCGCCTTATGATAAGCTCCGCCAAAGAAGGCCAGTTCCACGAGAGCACGTTTGATGAAAGCGTTTTATCTGCTGTTGAATGTGATTTCAGGGATTATCTTCTCTCTGCCGGTGTAACTCAGGATAAGATTTCCGAGGAAAAGGACAGGATTAAGGAGCTTATATCCGACATTTCCCACCAGACTAAAACTCCTATATCCAATATTCTTCTGTATACTCAGCTTTTATCTGAGCAGGAGCTGCCCGAAAGCGCCGAAAAGTGCGTTTCCGCTCTGGAAAATCAGACTGAAAAGCTTAAATTCTTAATTGATGCGCTTATTAAATGTTCAAGGCTTGAAAACGGAATACTGAGCTTAAATCCCGCTCCCGCTGAAATTTCGCCCTGCATTAACGCCGCTGTTTCCACGCTCAGAGAAAAGGCAGAGGATAAAGGAATACACATAATTTTCGCCCCCTCTGACCTTAAAGCAGTATTTGACGCCAAGTGGACAGCAGAAGCACTTTCCAATATTCTGGATAATGCCGTAAAATACAGCCCCGAAAATTCTGCTGTAAGAATTTCCGTACTCAGCTATGAGCTTTTCTGCCGCATAGACATTGAGGATGAGGGCAGCGGAATAGCCGAGGAGGATATAAACAAAATCTTCTCCCGCTTTTACAGAAGCCCCGAACATGCACAGATTGAGGGGCTTGGCATAGGTCTTTATCTCACAAGGCAGATAATTTCCGCTCAAGGCGGATATATAAAGGTAGAAAGCGAAAAAGGCCGCGGCTCTAAGTTCTCGGTATTTCTCCCAAATGCCTGATTCTTTCAATTCTGTTATATTTGAGAAAGTATCAGGAAAGATTCGTATGTTAAAGTCTGTATTGTAGAAATACAGACTTTTTCACTTGGAGGTAGGAAAATGAAAATACTTGAAACTAAAGGTCTCAAAAAGATTTACGGCTCAGGTGAAGCCGAGGTCAGAGCGCTGGACGGCGTGGATATAAGCATAGAAAAGGGCGAGTTTGTAGCCATTGTAGGCACCTCCGGTTCCGGAAAATCCACCCTGCTTCACATGCTGGGAGGTCTTGACCGTCCTACTGAGGGTTCTGTCAGCGTTGACGGTCAGGAGCTTTCCGGTCTTTCCGACGAGGAGCTGACTGTTTTCCGGCGGAGAAAAATCGGCTTTGTATTCCAGAGCTTCAACCTTGTTCCGGTTCTGAATGTATACGAAAATATCGTTCTTCCCATACAGCTTGACGGGCGCAGAGAAGACAAAGAATATATAGATAAAATTATCGACTCTCTGGGACTCGGAAAGAAGCTTGACAGTCTGCCCAACGCTCTTTCCGGCGGTCAGCAGCAGAGAGTGGCAATCGCAAGAGCACTGGCGGCAAAGCCCGCAATCGTTCTTGCCGACGAGCCTACGGGAAACCTTGACAGCAAAACAAGCCTCGATGTTATGGGGCTTTTAAAGGTAACTTCCGAGCAGTTTTCCCAGACTATCGTAATGATAACCCACAACGAGGAAATCGCCCAGACTGCCGACAGGATAATCCGTATTGAGGACGGACGAATTCTGAACAGGGGGTGAGGAAATGCTGAAAGTTTCCAATAAAGCCTGTATAAAGCAGTTATCCAAAAAGAGCTTTCGGGCATCCAAGACCCGAAATATTATTGCCATTCTGGCTATTGCACTGAC
>JAHHRQ010000085.1 GCA_020025715.1 Oscillospiraceae bacterium
TTAACGGCATAGTCATCATCACAGCGCTGAACAGGCAGACAGCCCATGCCCATTTTTGTCACCATAAGACCTGTTTTGCCAAGTCTCATTTTTTTCATATCAATTCCTCCCGTTTAGACGGTATAGAGACCGCGCACGCAGTTTAAATATATTAAAAAGAGCTATTTACTTTACCTGCGTTCTCTGCTATAATATCTAAGGTTTAGTTGATGTAGCCATTATAACAAATTTAAGCTGTAATGTAAACATTGTAATTTCTAAGCCTGATTATATGTGCCCGTAGCTCAGCTGGATAGAGCGTTGGACTCCGACTCCAAAGGTCGCAAGTTCGAATCTTGTCGGGCATACCAAAACAGTCTTCGTTCAGAAGGCTGTTTTTTATATGTATAGTTATATATAAGTAGAAAGCACCCCGTTCCGCAAAAGGAACGGGGTGCCGATTATTTATTCAGGTCTTGCAAAATGAACTGTCCCAAAGGGATTATATCTTCATTGCAACATCCCATGCGCGCCAGATAACGGTACGCAGGTTACCGATAGCAACGCAGTCACCGACTCTGTGAACGCCCTTTGCATCCTTGCCGCCCAGAGGAGTAGGAACAAAGCCGACGCCGTTGACAATATCGTCGCACTCGACGGTGAAGGTGTCACCGGTCTTGTTGCTTCTGACGGTAACAGACTTGCCGTCGTCAGCAATAGCGGAAACGGTGTGCTCAAGGTATACAGGTACCTTGTGGTATTCCATAGCATCTCTCAGGAAGGAGGTGTTTGCAAGGCAGGTAGCCTGAGCTGCGATAAGGTCGGGAGCATACTCGACGATAATGGGGTGCTTGCCCTGGAGAATCAGGTCATAAGCAGCCTCGCAGGAGGACTGGCCGCCGCCGATGAAGAGAACCTTGTCACCGACAGGCTTCTTCTCCTTAAGCAGCTGAGTGAAGGTGATGGTCTTGTCGAAGTTCTTGATGCCGGGCATGGTTCTGGGGACAGAACCGGTGGCAACAATAATCTCGTCAAAGCTTCTGAGAGTACCGAAATCGGTAACTTCGGTGTTGAGGTGAACCTCGATACCAAGCTTCTCGACTTCGTTCTTGTACCAGCGGATAAGATCCTTATCGTTCTCCTTGAAGCTCATTGCAGAAGCGGTCAGGAACAGGCCGCCCAGTTCGCCGGTCTTTTCAAAGATAACGGGATGATGACCACGCTGAGTAAGTACGATAGCAGACTCCATACCGCCGACACCGCCGCCGATGATAGCGACCTTCTTAGGCTTCTTGGTGGGAACTATCTTGTACTTATTGTGCTGCATGGTGGTGGGGTTCAAAGCGCAGCGGGCAAGATGCAGGGAGTCATCCATGCTCTGCAGGTTAGGTGTGCCTTTGAACTTGGACATATTGAAGCAGCCGTTATGGCAGCGGATACAGGGCTTAATCTCGTCCTGACGGCCTTCCATAATCTTATGTATCCACTCGTGGTCAACAAGGTTCTGACGTGCGATAGCAACACCGTCAATCTTGCCCTCGGCAACAGCCTGAGCGCCTGCTGCGGGATCCATACGGCCTGCACATACAACAGGCTTATCGGTAAACTTCTTAATGTGCTCAACATACTTAAGGTTGCAGTTATCGGGCATGTACTGTGGGGGATGTGCCCAGTACCATGCATCGTAGGTACCGTTATCGCAGTTGAACATATCGTAACCGGCATCGGAGAGGTACTTGATAGCTCTCTCGGACTCTTCCATGTCACGACCGAACTCCTCGAAGTCCTCCTCGTAAGGCAGAGCACCCTTGCCCCAGCCCTTAGTCTTGGAAACTACGGAGTAACGGAGAGATACGGGGAAGTCCTTACCGGCCATGCGCTTGATGCACTGGACGATTTCAACAGGGAAGCGGAATCTGTTCTCGAAAGAGCCGCCGTACTGGTCGGTACGGAAGTTCCAGTTCTTCATGGTGAACTGGTCGAGCAGATAACCTTCATGGACAGCGTGAATTTCAACGCCGTCAACGCCGGCCTCTCTCAGTCTCTTAGCGGTGAGACCGAATGCCTCAACCATTTCCTTAATCTGGCTGATAGTCAGCTCGTGTGAAATGATATTTTCATCCCAGCGGTTAGGAGTGGGGGAGCATGATGCACATGCCAGCTGTACGTCGACAACAGGGCTTAAGAGTTTGTTAAGGAAGTTGCTCTCATGAACCTTGCTCATCCAGCCGTTTATTGCCATGGAACGACCCATACCGGCAGCCAGCTGAATAAAGAGCTTTGCACCGGTCTTATGGAATTCGACCATGTACTCTTTCAGATCCTTAAAGAGTTTGTCGTTCTGGTAAAGCCAATGTCTGCCGGGAATACCCATCTGGTCGCGGACACACTGCATGCCGGGAAGGATGAGGCCGACGCCGTCCTGTGCTCTGTTAAGCAGGAAATAAGCAGCCTCTTTATCAAGATGGTTAGGCTCCATCCATCCAAACAGGGAAGTACCTCCCATTGAGCACTGTACGATGCGGTTTTTAATTTCGACATCGCCGATCTTCCACGGAGTGAATAAAGCGGAATACTTTTCGTCCATGTAATACATCCTTTCTTTTTTTTCAAAAATTAACGCCGATGTAACTGGAGTAAAACCGACGCATCGGTCGTTGCTTTACATATTCAGACTCTGAACTAATGCTGAAACAGACAAAATATGATAAAGTTACAACATTGCTCAGGTTGCAATTAGTATAGCACATTATTTTTAAAGACGCAATTATTATATTTCAACTATCAGTCAGATTTGATATACAAATTATACTGTCGTGTCAGGACAAATAGGCAAAATGTCAGCAAAACTGACATTTTGCCTAAATTGTTCAAAAATTTTTATATGGCATCATCGGAAAAATAATTTTAATTGAGAGTAAAAAATCATAAATACGTAACGAATTTTGGGGACTGACAGTTAAGCATCATCATAAACGCCATGCCTGACTTCAGGACTATTATATACTTGTACAAATACTTATAAGGTCAGAAGCCTGTAATAAACTGTCGCAGAAAAAATTTCCCGCGGCTGTTGCAAATTCAAAACCGCATAGCTATAATATAAGCAAGTTGCATGTAAATGCAAATCGGAATTAAATACAATTTGAAAGGTGAAAGGAAAAGAACTATGAAAAAATTTTTATGTCTTTTACTGTGCATGGTAATGGCTCTCGGCGTATTTTCCGCCTGTGGAAATACTGAGCCAGCTCCCGAAGCTGAAAAGCCCGCCGAAGCTCCTGCCGAAGATGCAGCAGCGCCTGAGGAAGCCGGTACCAGAGAGTACACAGACGACACGGGAAGAACCTTAACAATCCCCGCTGAGATTAAGAAGGTTGCCGTTTCCGGCCCGCTTACCCAGATTTACGCCTACCCTGTATGCTATGACATCCTTGCAGGATTTTCAAAATCTTTTTCCGGAGATGCGGCAAAATTTATCCCCGAAAAATATTTAAGCTATCCTGAGCTTGGACAGCTTTACGGCGGCAAGGGCACTATGGACCTTGAAGCTCTGCTTGCTGCTGACCCTGATGTAGTTATCGATATGGGCGAGGCAAAGAAGAATATAGTTGAGGATTTAGACGGTCTTACCGAACAGACCGGAATTCCTTTTATCCATATTGATGCTACCGTGCAAACTACTCCCGAGGCTTTCCGCAAGCTGGGCGAGCTTGTAGGCAAAGAGAACAGAGCCGAAGTTCTTGCAAAATGGTGCGAGGAATGTTATGCCGATATAGAAGCTATGATGGAAAGGGTTGACGCAAACGGCAAGCGCAAGTCTCTGGTTTACTGCCTTGGTGATAAGGGCCTGAACGTTCTGGCTGAGGGTTCCTTCCACGCAGAAACTCTCAATATGATGGCAAAGAACGTAGCTGAGATTGCAGATGTAGTTTCCTCCGGAATGGGCAATGAGGTCGATATGGAGCAGCTCATTCTGTGGAACCCGGAAGTAATTATATTTGCACCTGACAGCATTTATGACAGCCTTAAGGATTCCTCCTATGCAGATGCGGCTGCATGGGGCGAGCTTGACGCAGTAAAGAACGGCGAGTTTTATAAAACTCCCTTTGGACCTTATGGCTGGCTTGCATCTCCTCCCTCTGTACAGCGTTACCTCGGTATGCTGTGGCTGGGACAGCTGCTTTATCCTGAATATGTAGATTACGACCTTAAAGAAGAGGTCACCGAATACTACAGACTGTTTTACGGTTATGATATGACCGATGAGGTCTATGAAGAACTCACCGCATGTGCATTTAAATAAGTAATGTAACACGGCCGCTCACTGTTTAGTGGGCGGCCGTATTTTATTTAGAAAAAAATAAATGTTACTTTTTTGACATCACTTGAAAAATGAAATGAATGGTGTACAATAAGAAAAGAATAAAAGTGAAATAGTAAATAGTGCACCGCAACTACAAAATATTTTTAAAATTTCTTATATCTGTTTACATTATTGAAAAAATTGTGCCTTATAATTCCGATTATTAAGTACAATTAGAATGCGTTTAAAAATCTGAGTAGCCATACATTAAATTATGTACAGGGCCTTAACGGCGAGCAAATGCTTGATATTTGGCTATAATGATGAAAAAACAGACCAAATAGAAAATACTATTGATAAAAGTGACAAAAGATGATATGCTTTTAGCAAAGCTCAGGCAGGAAGTTTTTACTTCCGGTTTGCTGCAACGGTCTGGTGAAATGCAATTTCAATATGGAAAGATAAATGAAATTAAAAGGAGTCAATTTTATGCACAACATGTTTGATACCGATGTTCAGCTGCTCAAAAATAAGGTTTTGACCGCTGTTGCAAGGCATGCCTTTGAAGGAAAACTCGATCCTGTCAGCGTTATGGGTATAAGCAAAGAAATTATTCCTGATGGTTCAGACCCTACCATGCGCTGCTGCATTTATAAGGAAAGAGCTATAATTGATGAGCGGGTGAAAATCGCAATGGGCGGCGATCCGGAGAAAACCGCTATTGTTCAGGTGCTCCCCATAGCGTGTGATGAATGCCCTGTGGACGGTATGGTTGTCACCGATAACTGCCGCGGCTGCATTGCTCACCGCTGCATAAATGCCTGCCCCAGAAATGCAATTACTTTCGGTGCTAACAGAAAAGCACATATAGATAAAAGCCTTTGTATAAACTGTGGTAAGTGCCGTGATGCCTGCTCTTACAGCGCTATAATCAAGAGAACCAGACCTTGTATAAACGCCTGCAAGCCCAACGCTCTCAGCACCGACCCCAAGACTTTTAAAGCAGTTATCAGCGAAAATAAGTGCATAAGCTGCGGACAGTGTGTATATCAGTGTCCTTTCGGAGCTATTATGGACAGAAGCTTTATCACAAACGCTATCCGTATACTCCAGGAAAGCGAAAATAATACAAAGTACCATGTATACGCAGTTGTAGCCCCTGCTATTGCAAGCCAGTACGACAGCGTTCCCGGTATGAGCACCGAAAAGGCCGTAACCGGTATTAAAGAGCTGGGCTTCCACTCAGTAATCGAGGCTGCATGGGGCGGCGATATGGTGGCATATATGGAGGCTAAGGAGCTTGTTGAAAAGGGCTTCCTTACTTCATCCTGCTGCCCTGCATTCTATAACTATATCCATAAAAACTATCCTACAATAGTTCCCGACATAAGCTCCAACCCCAGCCCCATGGCTCAGATGGGTAAGGTGCTGAAGGAAATGGACCCCGGCTGCAAGGTGGTGTTCATCGGACCCTGCATAGCAAAGAAAGACGAGCAGCAGAGAAGAGCCGAAAATGTAGACGTGGTTCTTACCTTTGAGGAGCTTCAGGCTCTGTTTGATTCAAGAGACATTGATATTTCCTCTCTGCCTGCTACGCCTCTTGATAACGCAAGCTACTTCGGCAGAATCTTTGCAAGAAGCGGCGGACTTGTGGAGGCAGTTGCCGAGGCTCTCAAGGAGCACGGTATACCCGAAGACCAGTTCAAGGCTGATCCCATCGTCTGCAACGGCCTTGCCGAGTGCGATAGGGCTCTGTTCATGAAGAAAGTGGGTAAGCTGGAGAATAACTTTATTGAAGGTATGTGCTGCGAGGGCGGATGTATCGGCGGCCCTGCATGTATTAACCATAATCCCAAAGACGCAATGGAAGTTACGAGATACGGAAAAACTGCCGTGGAGCAGACTATTAAGAGCGCTATTTCTGTTCTGGACGGCTTTGGAGAGGAGCAATAAAAATGAAGGTACAGGTTTGCATCGGAAGCTCATGTCACAAGCGGGGAAGCTATCAGGTATTGAAGCGGCTTAAAGAGCTGGTGAGCGAGAACGGTCTTACAGACAAGGTTACTGTTTGCAGTGCGTTCTGCCTTGGGCATTGCGAGGACGGTGTAAGCGTTGCCATTGACGATGATGTGATTACAGGCATCGGAGAGGGCAATACCGAGGAGCTTTTCAGACAGTATATTCTGGAACAGCTTTAATTTAAAAGTGCGGCTGCAGGGACTCGGTCTTTTGCAGCCGCTGCCTCTATTAAGCAATTTTATGATTACGCGGGGATTGAATTATGAGCATACTGCAATTCAAAAAAGTTAATTGTAAAGACTGCTATAAATGCGTCCGCAACTGCCCGGTTAAATCCATTAGGGTCAAAGACCATGTGGCGTCTATAATAGAGAGTGAATGTATTCTCTGCGGCACCTGCACTATTGTCTGTCCTCAGCACGCAAAAGAGGACATTTGCGATGTTCCGGCAGTTCAGGAAATGATACGCTCCGGAAAGCAGGTAATTGCTACCGTTGCGCCCAGCTTTGCAGCTTACTTTGGCATGAGCTTTCCTGTATTCAGACTTATGCTTAAAAAACTTGGCTTTGCAGATGCTTTTGAAACTGCGGAAGGCGCTTTCCTTGTAAAATC
>JAHHRQ010000086.1 GCA_020025715.1 Oscillospiraceae bacterium
TCACGGCCCTCAAGCTTTGCGGGGGCAAGCTTTCTCAGTGCGCCGAAAACCTTGTCCCTTATAAGAGCCAGAAGCTTAAAGGCGATAAAGTGGTTTGATGCCTGCTCAGCATAGCGGAGAACGCCGCGGAGCACGGCAAAAATGCCCATGAAAACAAATATGGCCGTAATGCTCCATTTTACCGTGAAGCCCAATAATTTTGATACGGCTGCAACGCCGGATACGCTGATAAATGTGGCACAGAGATTTCCTACAACACCCATAAGGATTGCAAGAACCATAAAGCCCATCAGCGGCTTGACAAGTCCTGCAAGCCTTCTCATTACATTAAAACCGCTTCTTTTCATCTCACTTTTCCTCCACATAGGCTTCAAGCTCTCTCTGCTTGTCCCAGAGCTTTCTGTAAACTCCGTCATGCTCAACGAGCTGTGCATGTTTTCCCTCTTCTGCAAGTCTGCCGCTTTCCATTACATAAATATTATCTGCGGCAACGGCATTGAGAAGTCTGTGAGAAATCATTATAACTGTCTTTTCCTTTGCTATCTTGTATATTTCAGCCATAATGTCGTTTTCGCTGTCGGCATCTATATTTGAGGTAGCTTCATCAAAAATATAAACCGGGCTGTCATGCAGAATTGCACGGGCAAGGGCAAGTCTCTGGCGCTGACCGCCGGAGAGGTTTGAGCCTCTCTCGCTTAAAAGAGTATCAAGACCCTGTTCGCTGTTGAGGAAGTCCCAAAGGCGGACACGCTTTAATACATTTATAAGCTCCTCATCCTTTGCGTTGGGCTTACCCATAAGAAGGTTCTGGCGGACAGTGCCTTTAAACAGATAGCTCTGGTGGCTTATGTAGGTGAAATTCTCCATAAGGCTGCTTTCTTTTAGCTGGGAAAGCTCAATTCCGCCTACGGTAATATTACCGGTGTAATTTTTATTTCTGCCCATAAGCAGTCCCGCCAGAGTGGATTTACCGCAGCCGCTCATACCTACAACCGCAGTAAAGCTGCCCTTGGGGAAACTCATATTTATATCATGTAAAATCTCTCTGCTCTCGTCGTAAGAGAAGCTCAGGTTCTCTACCTTTACAGAGCAGTCATCCCCTATCATTTCGCCCTTTTCCTCCGGAACGGGCATATCGATAAGTCTGAAAATCTTATCGGATGCTGCCATACCGTTCATTGCGATATGGAAGAAGCTGCCCAGTAAGCGCATTGGGATGAAATAATCTGCGGAAAGGAAGATTATAAGCAGGCAGCCGGCAAGGTCAACTCTGCCCTTTGAAAATTGGCTTACTGCCATAATAATACCAAGTGCTGCGCCGCCGTAGGCTACAAGGTCCATAATGCTTATGGAGTTTAGCTGCATGGTGAGAACGCGCATGGTAATCTTGCGGAACTTCTCCGCCTCTTCGTTCATTTTCTTATGCTTTGCTTCATCTGCCTTGTAAATTTTAAGAGTAGTAAGACCCTGAAGATTTTCAAGGAAGGTATCGCCTAGACCGGTATACTGATCCCAGTATTTAGAGAGCAGCTTTTTTGCCCATGTCTGCACCGCTGCGATAGAGATAGGAATCAGAGGAACGCATACAAGAAGCACTATGGCTGAGGGGAAGTTTATAAAGCTCATTACTATAAAGAGCGTAAGGGGGGCAAGCATGGCATAAAAAAACTGGGGCAGATATGAACCAAAATAGCTTTCGAGCTGGTCGATTCCTTCCACCGCCACCTGTACTACCTCTGAGGTTTTAAGTTTTTCATTATAGCTGCTGCCAAGCTTCAGAAGCTTTTCATATATAAGCTTGCGAAGTGTGATTTTTACGCTCTTGCCGGAAAGCCAGCTCATTCTGGATGACCCGTAGGAGCATATAGCTTTAATAATAAGAGCGGAAATGGTAATTATCAGTGTTCTCGGCAAATCGGCCTGAGTATAGCTTTCATTATAAAGCCCCGACATAAAATCGGCCAGTGCCCACATTAAGCCTATATTGGCAAATAATGAGGCAAACTGGAAAGCCACGTTGCCGACTATGTATTTCTTACTTTCTTTAACAGTGCCTATCAGGCGCTTGTTTATCATCATATCTTTGCATCCCCTCTGCGCTATGTTTTTTCAGTGATGTTTTCACGGATTGTTTTATGTGCTTTTCTACCCGGTTAGTCACTACAAACCATAGTATAACAAGCAGCTTTTTTAATGTCAACGTGTCAAAAGTCATAAAAATTCGGAAGTCATCGTAATTATGACTTCCGAATATAAACTGTTTGTTAATTTTTATCTAAATATTCACATGCAGAGAGGGCTGCGATGTTTCCCTCCCCTGCTGCCTTGGCAAGCTGGTAGGGTTTTCCGGCGCAATCGCCGGCAGCAAAAACACCGGGGACATTGGTCGCCATCTTCTTATCTGTTATGATTCCGCCCTTTTCATATTCAAGGCCGGGTACAAGGCTCTGCACAGAAACTGTGTCCTTAATTATAAATACGCAGTCAACATCATATTCTTTTCCGCCGTAAGTGAGCTTAGTTGCTTTACTCTCTCCGGTTATTTCGCATTTTGCAGGCTTATCAAAGTGCAGCACATTGCAGCCTATGCCCCGGAGAAACTCCACATCCTGCTTTGCCTCCTCGCTGCTGCCTATTAAAGCCACGGTTTTCCCTCTGTAAAGCATACCGTCACATGTGGCGCAGTAGCTGACGCCGCGGCCGAGGAATTCAGCTTCACCGGGGTAGAGATTTTCTCTTGTAATTCCGGCGGCAATTATAAGCGCCTTTGCCATGTAAAAATCGGTTCCTACTGCAACACCGAAGCCCTCATCCATTGGCATAACGGAAAGTGCTCGGCCGTGTATAATCTCGGCGTCACTCTCCTCAAGCTGGCGTCTGAAAAGCTCGGTCAGTTCTTTTCCGGTAAGTCCCGGAACACCGGGGTAATTGGTGACAAGCTCTGCTTTATAAAGACTGCTGGTCTCCATGGGGTTTGTGATAACTCCAACGGTCTTGCCTCTGTTGAGGCAGGTAAGGGCGGCAGAGCTGCCGGCGGAGCCTCCGCCGATGATAATTACGTCAAAAGAATCGGACATATATCTTTAATCCTCCTGTTTTTTCTTTAGTTTAACACTTTCTTATTGTATTTACCAGAAAAATCGTTTATACTGTTTTAGTATTTATTTTAGGAGAGGATAGACATGGAAGAAACTACAAAAAACTTTATTGATGCCTTTGTAATGGAAGACCTTTCCGAAGGTCAGCGCTGTGAAGGAATGCAGGTTCACACCCGTTTTCCCCCCGAGCCTAACGGTTACCTTCATATCGGCCACTGCAAAGCTCTGACAATAGATTTCAGTACCGCTGAGAAATTCGGCGGCATTTGCAACCTCCGCATGGATGACACCAATCCCGCAAAAGAGGATACAGAGTACGTTGATGCAATCAAAGAGGATATTCACTGGCTTGGTTTTGACTGGGGCGACAGATTTTACTATGGTTCCGACTACTTTGAGCAGACCTATGAGTATGCTGTTGAGCTTATAAAAAAGGGTCTTGCCTACGTCTGTGAGCTTACTCCCGACCAGTTCAATGAGTACAGAGGTGACATCAACCACCCTGCCGTAAGCCCTTGGAGAGACAGACCCATTGAGGAGAGCCTTGATCTGTTCCGCCGTATGAGAGAGGGCGAGTTCCCCGACGGTAAGTACACTCTCAGAGCTAAAATTGACCTTGCCAGCGGCAACTTCAATATGCGTGACCCGGTTATCTACCGTATCAGACACGTTGAGCATCACCGTCAGGGCAACAAATGGTGCATCTACCCCATGTACGACTTTGCTCACCCCATTCAGGATGCCCTCGAAGGCATTACTCACTCTCTCTGCACTCTGGAATTTGAGGCACACAGACCCCTTTATGACTGGGTTGTCTCCAATGTGTCCATTCCCGGCATTAAGCCCAGACAGATTGAGTTTGCAAGACTTGGCATTAACTACACCGTTATGTCCAAGAGAAAGCTGAGACAGCTGGTTGAGGAGCACAGAGTTTCCGGCTGGGACGACCCGAGAATGCCGACCCTCTGCGGTCTCCGCCGCCGCGGCTACACCGGCGCTTCTATCCGTGATTTCTGCCAGAGAATCGGTGTTTCCAAGGTTGCATCCACTGTTGACTGGGCTCTGCTTGAAAGCTGCCTCCGTTCCGACTTAAACGAGAACGCTCCCAGAGTTATGGCAGTTCTTCACCCTGTAAAGCTCACTGTTACCAACTACCCCGAAGGTCAGAGCGAGACTCTCACCGTTGAAAATAACCCCCTTAAGCCTGAGGCAGGCACCAGAGAAGTCACCTTCTCCCGCAATCTGTGGATTGAGTCTGACGACTTTATGGAGGTTCCCGAAAACAAGAAGTACAAGCGTCTTTACCCCGGCTTTGAGGTTCGCCTCAAGGGTGCATATCTTGTCACCTGCACCAGCTGCGTAAAGGATGACCGCGGTCATGTCACCGAAATTCTCTGCGAGTACGACCCCGAAAGCCGCGGCGGCGATCCCGCCGACGGACGTAAGGTCAAAGGCGCTACCATTCACTGGGTTGACGCCAACACCGCAGTTGATGCAGAGGTTCGCCTTTACGACTACCTCTTCACCGATCCCGAGCCCGACGGCCCCGACAAGAACTTCCTCGACTTCATAAATCCCGAAAGCCTTATTGTACTTAAGGGCTGCAAGCTGGAAAAGAGCCTTGCTGAGGCTCCCGCTCCCGAAAAGGGCAAGGATTCCCAGAGTTACCAGTTCATGCGTCAGGGCTACTTCTGCCAGGACAACAGAGATTCCAGACCCGACCACCTTGTATTTAACAGAGCTGTTGCTCTTAAAGACAGCTTCAGAAAGTAATAATTTAAGCGGAGTGATTTTCACTCCGCTTTTTTTATAAGCTCAGAAAAAACGGCAGTACATTTTGTACTGCCGCTTTGTTTTTTGTATTTATTATGCTGCGTGCCAGACAAACCAGATGAAGATGTAGCCTACCATAACAGCTGCCAGAGTAAAGGGCACTCCGATTTTCAGGAAGTCGCTTGTCTTTACCTTGTAGCCCTGCTTCTGGAGAATACCGATAGTTGCAATGTTTGCGGAGGCACCGATAGGAGTAAGGTTGCCGCCCAGAGTTGCACCGGTGAGAAGTCCATAATAGAGGACATAGGGGCTGCAGCCCATAATATGAGCAATGCCGCTTACAACAGGGAGCATGGTTGCAACATAGGGAATGTTATCGATAAATGCGCTCATAAGAACGGAACCCCAGACAATAAGGGTGTACATCAGGAAAAGATTATCGCCGCCCACATGTACGAACATGTCTGCAATGGCATCAATAACTCCTGCATTTTCGAGGCTCTTTATAACCACAAAAAGGCTGGAAAGCAGCAGCAGAGTCATGAAGTCAATATCCATGAGTGCATGTTTAACTTCCATGAGATTTTTGTTCTTAATAATACTTCTGATAAGGCCGATAATGAACAGGCCCATGCAGATGTAACCGTTAATAAGTTTGGGGGTGTTGGGGATGAAGGAAGCAATTATAAGAAGAACCACAGTGGCAAGAAGCAGGAAGGTCGGGAAATAATCCTCAACAGGAGTTGCCTCGCCTGATTCTATTTTATCTCTCTGCTTTCTGAAAATGAGCATTACAACAGGGATTGTAACCAGTGCGCCAAGCTCAACCGCCCAGAAGATACCGGGTCTGCCGTTCATAAAGATAAAATCGAGGAAGTTCATGTCAGCGTAACCGCCCAGCATAATGGAGGTTGTATCACCGACAAGAGTTGCAGCGCCCTGAAGGTTTGAGGAAACGGAAATGCAGATCATCATAGGCACAGGAGAAACATTCAGTCTCTTGCATATTGCAAAACCTACGGGAGCTATCATCAGAACCGTTGCCACATTATCAACGAATGCAGAAACTACTCCCGCAAATATGGACATTGCCACTGCCACCCACATAAGGTTGGGAGTTTTCTTGAGCATCAGGTCTGCAAGACGGTTAGGCATTTTGGATTCAATAAAGAGAAACACCGTTCCCATTGTACCGGCAAGCATCATAAGAACGTTCCAGTCAATGGAACTTAAAATATCGCCTGCGGGCATAATTCCGATAATTACAAATATGATTGCCGAGGTGAGAGCCACAAAGGGTCTGTACTTGGAGAGGGCAATCATCAGCACATAGGTCAGAATAAACAGCACTAAAGCGACCATCATTTGAGTATTAGCTGACATAAAAAACTCCTTTTCGTTTTGAGAGCATAAAAAAAGACTTCACCGCCATGTGCGGCAAAAGTCTCGTTTTTTAAGATAAGTCCGGTGGAATAACTCCACGTCATGACGAACTGTATCGCGCAAATGCGCAAACTACTCCCTAATGCTTTTACTTTATAAGTTATATATACATTTTTCAGGCCTGTTTGTCAAGAAATTTTTGCCTATCTGCTCAGCTTATTATAAATTTTTCTGTATTTGCCCGCCCTATACCTGAAAAGCATTTAAAAACCGTATTTTCAGATTTATTTTCATTTTTCGCATTTTATCAGAAACTTATGCCTGTAAGCTAAAATTTTGTTAGACATTTCCAGTTCAGAATGTTAGAATATAATCAGGTTAAGAGATATAATTCGGCATAAAACAGTCTTTTTTTAATTTTGTTTTTGTCAGTAGAAAACATTATTATAGGCGTAAATTCTCTGCTTTTGAGCTGAATTAACTGAAAATAAAATTTCACAGTATATGGGAGGAAGAAAAATGCGTTTTGAAGGAAAAGTCGCCATAATCACCGGCGCAAGCTCCGGTATCGGCCGCGCAACTGCAAGGCTTTTTGCAAAAGAGGGTGCAACTGTTATAGCCGCAGCCCGCAGGCTAAAGAGGCTGGAAGAG
>JAHHRQ010000009.1 GCA_020025715.1 Oscillospiraceae bacterium
AAGGGTGTTCTTTTGATATCTTGTAATGTTAAATTACTTGATTTCGACGGTAGCGCCAACAGCCTCGAGCTGAGCCTTCATAGCCTCAGCGTCTTCCTTGGAAACGCCTTCCTTGATCTTAGCAGGAACTGCCTCGACCATTGCCTTAGCGTCAGCCAGGCCAAGGCCGGTGATGCCGCGGACTTCCTTGATGACCTTGATCTTCTGATCGCCGAAGCCGGTCATAACAACGTCAAACTCAGTCTTCTCCTCGACTGCTGCGGCTGCTGCGCCACCAGCTGCGGGAGCTGCAACTGCTGCTGCGGAAACACCGAAGGTCTCCTCAAGAGCGTGTACGAGCTCGGAGAGCTCAAGAACGGAAAGGCCTTTGATCTCTTCGATCATGGCAGTGATTTTTTCACTCATTGTAATATCCTCCAAAATAATCTTTGTTAGGGCCGCTTATTCTGCTGCGGCTTCTTCTGCGGGGGCTTCGACGGAGCCGCCCTTCTGCTCGAGAATCTGACCAAGGCAAACGGCCAGACCGGTAATGGGAGCAATCATGGTGCCCAGAACCTTTGCGTACAGAGCGTCCTTAGAGGGCAGCTCTGCGATTTCAGCGATTTCAGATGCGTTCAGAACCTTGCCATCCATAAAGGCGGCCTTGATGTTGAAGCGATCGCCCAGCTTTTTGCTGTAATCGTTGAGGATGCGGAAAGGAGCGATGGGGTCATTGGTTGCAGTGGCCATAGAAGTGGTGCCGGAGAGAGCGGAGTCAAGCTCGCTCATACCCAGGTTGTCCAGAGCCTTTCTGGTCAGAGTGTTCTTAACAACAGAGTACTCTACCTCTTCACGGCGCAGCTCGGTACGGAGCTCGGTGTCTTCGGAAACAGTGATACCCTTGTAGTCAACGAGAATACCGGAACCTGCGTTCTTGATACGCTCGGTAAGAGCCTCGACTATTGCCTGCTTTTCGCTGAGAACTTTTGCGTTAGGCATGTGTGTATTTCACCTCCACACTAATGATCACGCTCATAAAGAAAAACCCCCATGCCAAAAGACATGAGAGTACATAAACAAAAATTTTGTTAATGTCCTCGGCAGGAATTACGGTTTAAACCACCTGCTGTCTTCGGAGCGCTTAACTAATATACCAAAATATAAGCCGATTGTCAAGCACTTTTTCAAGTAATTTCAATGCTTTCAGCCTTTTTTCCAAAATTCCTCCCTTTTCTTGCCCGTATCAAATTTCCAAAGGCGGGAAATAATAGTTTTACTTTAGTGACAGCGATTGGAGAGATACGATGCAGGCTAAGGTTGAAATTTGCGGAGTTAATACAGCTACTCTTCCGGTGCTCAAAGGCAGCGAAACAAGAAAGCTGCTTGAAAAAGCACGGGAGGGTGATGATGAGGCCAGAACAGAGCTTATAAACGGCAATCTCAGGCTGGTTTTGTCCGTTGTACAGAAGTTTTCAGGGCGGGGCGAATGTATGGACGATCTGTTTCAGGTTGGTGTTATAGGGCTTATTAAGGCGGTTGACTGCTTTGACCTTAATCAGAACGTACAGTTTTCCACCTACGGTGTGCCCATGATAGCAGGGGAGCTTCGCCGCTATCTTAGAGATCACAGTGCAGTCAGAGTTTCACGCTCCCTGAGGGACACTGCGTATAAGGTTTTGCAGGCAAAGGAAAAGCTCACCGCCAAAAACGGCAGGGAGCCGGATGTGGAGACCATTGCCAGAACTCTCGGAATAAAGCGGCAGGACGTGGTTTTTGCCATGGAGGCCATATGCGACCCGGTGAGCCTTTATGAGCCGGTGTACAGCGACGGTGCCGAGAGCGTATGCGTAATGGATCAGATCGGCGACACCAAAAACACCGATGAACAGTGGCTTGAGCAGATTGCCTTGCAGGAGGCAATGCAGAGACTGAGCAGCAGGGAAAAGCATATTCTGGCCCTGCGTTTTTACGACGGGCGCACTCAGATGGAGGTTGCAAAGGAAATCGGAATATCTCAGGCTCAGGTTTCAAGGCTTGAAAAGAATGCCATTAAGCAGATTAAAAAGGATATTTCGGCATAAAAAAATCCACCCGACAGGGTGGATTTTTAATGTCGCTTTTTGGAAAATCAGGCCGTCTGGGGCTGTTTCTTTGCGCCTATATACTGTATTGCAACCACAACAACGAAAAGTGCAAAGCCTACTACGTCGGTTATGACGGTGGGGTCCATCATCATAAGTCCGGCAATGCAGATAACAATCCTGCTCAGCCAATGCATCTTTCTGCAAAGGTAGCCGTTCATTGCAGCCGCCACACCGAATATTCCGATAAGTGAGCTTACAACAATCACAACTACTTTCAGAGGCGTTGTGTCAATAAACAGCATTGCAGGGTTCAGGCAGAAAATGTAGGGCACTATAAATGCGCCGATTGCAAGTTTCGTTGCGTTGATACCTGTTTTCATGGGGTTGGATTTTGCTATTGCGGAGCCTGCGTATGCAGCCAGTGCAACAGGAGGAGTAATATCGGCAACAATGCCGAAGTAGAACACGAAGAAGTGAGCTGCAACCTTGGGAACACCTATGGTGATAAGGATAGGAGCACAGGTGGAGGCCATGATGCAGTAGTTTGCGGTGGTGGGAACGCCCATACCCAGAATGATGCAGCAGATCATGGTGAGGAACAGGGCAATGAGAGTGGGATTGATGAAGCTGACCTGAGAGCTGATGGAAACAACAGCGCTTATAAGCTTTGATGCAAGACCGGTGGCGGTGATGCAGCCGGCGATTATACCGGCCATGGAGCAGGCAACTGCAACGGTGATAGTACCTTTGCCGCCGGCTTCGAGAGCTTCAAGAATCTTGTTGATTGTTATTCTGTCCTCTTTATCAAAAAGGCTTACGATAATAGTGACGAGAATAGCAATGGATGCGGAAAACTGCATGGTACGGGTACCGGTGGTAACAAGAACCACCAGAACGACCAGAGGCAGGAGCAGGTAGATGCGGCGCAGAAGTTTTCCGAAGCTTGGCAGATCTGCGCGAGGAATACCCTGAAGACCCAGCTTCTTGGCTTCAAGATGAACGGCTATGAATATACCTGCAAAATACAGCACAGCAGGCAGAATAGCTCTTACGGCAACAAAGCCATAGGTAACGTTCATGTACTCGGCCATAAGGAAGGCTGCTGCACCCATGATAGGAGGCATAATTTGACCGCCGGTTGAGGCGGCAGCTTCAACAGCGCCGGCAAATTCCGGCTTGTAACCGGTCTTTTTCATCATGGGAATGGTGACGGAACCGGTGGTAACGGTGTTACCAACAGAGGAGCCGGAAACCATACCGCAGAGAGCAGAGGAGATAACCGCAACCTTTGCAGGGCCGCCGGAGAAGGAGCCTACAAGAGAGTTTGCAAGGTTAATGAAGAAGGCTGCAATTCCTGTTCTTTCAAGGAATGCACCGAAAATTATAAATACAACTATGTACTTAGCGCACACCTGAACAGGTGTGGAGAGAACGCCGCCGGTGGTGTAGAAAAGGGTGTACAGCAGACGGTCAAGGCCGATACCGGTTGAGAAGGTGTAGATAAGAATTGCACCTGCAACGCAGAGAATAGGTACGCCCACGCATCTGCGGCACAGCTCCATAAGACAGAGTATGCCGATTATACCTACAACAGTAAACAGGGGAGTCATCTTGGATGCACTGGTGAGAATTTTTACCAGTGTGTCATACTGCACGCAGTAGAAAATGAAGGCGCCTGCACCGGCAATCATAAGTATGAAGTCATACCATGGAATGTAGTTTACGCGGACGTGGTGCTTGCTGGCAGGATAGGTGAGATAGCCCATTACGATAATAAGGGCAAGAAAAATGGTAAGGCGTTTTTCCAGAGCCGCAACGCTCCAGAGGGTGGACCAGATGCAGTATACGGAAAAAGCAACCATTATGATACGGACTATAAAGCCGGTTTTCCCTTCCCATATACGGGTGTTGGATTCCCGGTCATACTTACGCATCAGCTGATCGACGTCTTTTGCGGTATCGCTGGCGGATGGTTCGGGATTATTTGCAGTTTTGTGTGACATGCGGGGGTAACTCTCCTTTCTGGGTGAAAAAAGTCAAAAAGCTACGGCTCTTTTTAAGCGCCGTAGCTTTGAGATGCAACACTATTACTTGGTGGTAGGTTCAAAACCCTTTTCAGCAAAGTATTTTGCGGCGCCGGGATGATAAGGTACATCGGTGATGGAAGAGGCAAACTCAATGTTAAGTTCCTCAGCCTTACCATGCTGTATTTCGGCACTGTTTTCAAAAATTGAAGAGACAAACTTGTAAACAGCATCTTCGGAAACATCATTTCTTACAAGAACAACTGCACCGACTGCAACAGTCTGAACATCTTCTGGCATACCGTAAAGCTCAGCTGCAACGGTGTTCTTGGTGTAGTAGGGGGACTTTTCGATAAGAGCATCGATGTGCTCATCGTCGATACCAACGAGGTAAACCTGACCGGTGGTGGAAAGGTCGGTGATTGCATTGGTGGGAGCACCGGAAACGATGAAGGCTGCATCAATCTTGCCGTCCTTCAGGCTCTCAGCGCTGTCACCAAAGCTCTGGTAAACGGGCTTGATGTCATCAACGGTAAGGTCGTAGGCACCCAGAACGTCTATTGCGTTAAAGTAAACACCGGAGCCGGGAGCACCGATAGAAACGGTCTTGCCTTTAAGGTCGGCAACGGTCTTAATATCCTTATTCATGGTGACTATCTGTACCTGCTCCATGTAGAGAGCTGCGGCAACAGAGAAGTCTTTAACAGCGCCGGACTCTTCGAAAATGTTGGTGCCGTTGTAAGCATAGCTCATAACGTCAGACTGGCAGAAGCCGAGCTGAACTGCACCGGACTTAAGGTCCTCAACGTTTGCCTGAGAGCCGTTACCTGCAACTGCGGTAACATTTACATCAGACTTTGAGGAAACAAACTGGGCCAGAACACTGCCGTAAGCGTAGTATGTACCGGTATCACCGCCGGTGGTGAACACGAGAGACTCGCCTTTCTCACCGCCCTGAGCACCACAGGCGCAAAGTGCGAAAATGAGGCAGAGCACTGAAACGATAGCAAAAAACTTTTTCATTTCTGTACCTCCGATTTTTAATATAGATATTACAATATAATGTAAATATAATACTACAACTCGTTAAACTTTGCAAGAGTAAATCGACAAATTGCGAAACCGCTACAAAAAAATCCGGACGGGTTTAAAGATATTTGGTGAAATAAGCAAAGGACTGTAACAGGGGGAAATTCCAAAAGGGAAAAAATAAAAAATGCTTGCCAAAATATACAATTTAGGCGATAATTAAATATTAGGTATTAGGAGAGGAGAGTTTAAGTTGGACTGCAAACTTATTGCTTTTGATTTGGACGGAACAATGCTCAATGACAGCAAGGAACTTACGGCGGAAAATCTCTGCGCTCTTAAAGAGGCAGCGGCTGAAGGCGTGGTGCTTGTGCCGGCTACGGGGCGGATTTATCCCGCAATTCCCGACTTTCTCAGAGAGCTTGACTTTATAAGATACTACATCCTTTCAAACGGTGCCTATGTGTACGACAGCCGGGAAGATAAAGTTCTGCACAAGGCTGAAATTTCATCAGAGCTTGCGCTGCGCTGCATACGGCACATGGACAAGCTCCCTGTAATATATGACTGCTATATGGATAATCAGGGCTACATGACGGAAAGCATGTATAACTCTGCCGAAAGCTTTTTACCCGACCAGCCCCACATGCTGGAAATGGTGAAGCGGCTGAGAAAGCCTGTTCCGGACCTTTACGAATTCCTCGCTTCAAACGGAAAAGGCGTGCAGAAGCTTCAGATGTTCTTTATGGAAAAGGACATGGATTTACGGGCAGAGGAGTTAAAGAGCTTCAACCTTGAATTTCCGGAGCTTGCAGCCACAAGCTCGGTTAAAAACAATATAGAAATAAACAGCATCAGCGCCGGAAAGGCAAACGCCGTTAAGGTCCTTGCGGGAGAGCTTGGAATAGACATGGAAGATACTGCCGCATTCGGCGACGGTACAAACGATGTGGGAATGCTGAGGGCCGTGGGCTGCGGTGTGGCTATGGGAAATGCCTCAGACGAGGTGAAAGCCGCCGCCGATATGGTGACAGATAGTAATAACGCATCCGGCGTTGCAAAGGGTATAAGAAAGATTTTAGGAAAATAACAGGAGGACGATATGGAGTTGAGTATACCTGTACAGGTTTTAATATGTATATTAACAGGCTATATTCTGGGCAGCATCAGCCCTTCATATATAATAGGAAAAATAAAGGGCTTCGATGTGCGGGAAAACGGCTCCAAAAATGCGGGAGCTTCAAACATGCTTATAATTTCCGGAAAGTTTGCCTTTGTGGCAGTGGCAGTGCTGGATATATTTAAAGCATGGTTTTCATTCCGGATATGCACAAAACTGTTTCCGGAACTGGAGTATGCAGGCATTATCGCAGGAGTATTTTGTGTGATAGGCCACATGTTCCCTCTGTTTCTCCATTTCAGAGGCGGAAAGGGCTTTGCCTGTCTTGCAGGTCTCTGCCTCGGATACAACCCCAGAGTGCTGCTGCTCATGTTCTTTGTGGCGCTGGGTATTGCCTTTATTACAAACTATGTGTGCATAGTCACAAGCTCCATGGCTGTGATTTTCCCCATATACTACGGCGTTACCACAAGGCTGTGGCTGGGGGCGGCAATACTGGCAATTCCCGCCATACCCATTATTTTAAAACATATGGAAAACTTCCGGCGCATTAAGACCGGACAGGAGCTGCACATGAGCTACCTGTGGAAAAAGGACAAGGAGCTCCAGAGAGCAGGCTACGAGAGATAAAAAATTAAGGCGGCTGTTAAGCCGCCTTTTTTACGCAGAAAAGCAGTAAACCTAAGTGGTTTACTGCTTTTATTTTAAAGACTGTCTATATATTCGCAGGCTGCAAGAGCGGCAGATGCGCCGTCTGCAACAGCGGTGGTGAGCTGGTGGACTTTCTTTCTGCGGCAGTCACCGGCAACGAAAATGTCGGGAGAAACTGTGGTGCAGCCCTCGTCTGAATCGGCGTAGCCGGAAGCATCAAGAGCCATGAGAGAGGAAAATGCGCCGATGTCGGGCTTGTGGCCTATGGCAACGAAAAGACCGTCAATATTAAGCTCTCTCTTTCCGTCGGGAGTGTTCAGGGTGACGGATTTAAGCTCGGTATCGCCGTTTAAAGCCTCTATGGTGGCGTTTAATACGAATTCAACGTTATCCTTTTTGCGGAGAGCCTCAACAAGCTTTGCCTCGCCTCTGAAACTGTCTCTGCGGTGGATAAGGTAGACCTTGGAGCATTTTTCACTTAAAAGCATGGCATCCTGCAATGCGGAGTTGCCGCCGCCTGCAACTGCTACGGGCTTATCCTTGTAGAATATACCGTCACATACAGCGCAGAAGCACACGCCGTTTCCTACCAGAGCCTCTTCGTTCTGAAGGCCTAACATTCTGGGCTTTGCACCGGCGGCGATTATTACTGTTTTAGCCTCAAATTCTGCACCGGAAAGGCATTTTATAATTCTGTGTCCGCAGTCACCGGAGATTTCGGAAACCTCTTCCAGCTCCACATCTGCGCCCTGCTCCATAGCCTGCTGGAGAAATTTATCTCCAAGCTCAGCGCCGGAAATGGAAACAAAGCCGGGGAAGTTTTCGACTCTGGGGGACCATGCAATCTGACCGCCGAAGCCGTCCTTTTCAATTACCAGAACGGACTTTCCCGCCCTTCTCACATAGGTTGCAGCGGTAAGACCGGCAGGGCCTCCGCCTACTATAACTACATCGTACATTATATAAATCCTTTCAATCTATCTCCAAAAAAGGCCGACTGCTGTCGGCCTTTTTCATTATGAATTTTACTGTATGGTGTTGAGGTACTGCTTAATAGCGCCTGCACCTGCGTACTTTTCGTACTCGCTGCCCTTGATGATAACCAGAGTGGGAGCCTGCTTTACACCGTAAGAGGTGGTGAGCTCGGGGTTCTCCTCTGCCATCAGCTTTTCATACTTGAAGCCTGCCTTATCAAGGTAGGAGCAGGCGATGCGGCAGTTGGGGCAGGTGGGAGTGGCAAAGAGAATTGCCTTGTCCTCTGCGGGAGCTTCTGCCTTCTTCTGGGGAACAGCTGCTGCGGGAGCATCTGCATTCAGGGGGCCTTCGTGGCGGAGGTGGGATGCACCGATGTCATAAGTGCGGCGCTCCTTGTACTCCTGAGCCTTACCTGCGTTCCAGTTCTGAACAGGTCTGTAATAACCGGTGATACGGCTGTAAACCTCTGCGCTCTCTCCGCAGTGGGGGCAGGTGAACTGCTCGCCGTTGAGGTAGCCGTGGTGCTTGCACACGGAGTAGGTGGGGGAGAGGGTGTAGTAAGGCAGCTTGTAGTTCTCTGCTATCTTACGAACCAGATTTGCGGCAGCCTCCCAGCTGGGCAGCTTCTCGCCTAAGAAGGCGTGGAATACTGTGCCGGAGGTGTAGCGGGTCTGGAGATCATCCTGAATGTCAAGAGCATCGAAAATATCCTCGGTGTAGTCAACAGGCAGGTGAGAAGAGTTGGTGTAGTAAGGAGTACCGTCAGCCTCGCCGGAGGTGATGATGTCGGGGAAGGTTTCAACATCGTGCTTTGCAAGGCGGTAGGAGGTGGACTCTGCGGGAGTGGCCTCAAGGTTGTAGAGGTCGCCGTACTGCTCCTGATAGTCGCTCAGGCGCTCTCTCATGTGGTCCAGAACCTGCTTTGTGAACTCCTGGCACTCGGGGTGGGTCATGTCTTTTCTTATCCACTTTGCGTTAAGGCCGGCTTCGTTCATACCGACAAGGCCGATAGTGGAGAAGTGGTTTTTAAAGCTGCCGAGGTAATACTTGGTGTAGGGGTAAAGACCTGCATCAAGAAGCTTGGTGATTACATCACGCTTAATCTTAAGGGAGCGGGCTGCAATGTCCATAAGCTTATCAAGACGCTTGTAGAAGTCTGCCTCGTCAGCGGACAGGTATGCAAGTCTGGGCATGTTAAGAGTAACAACGCCGATAGAACCGGTGCTTTCGCCGGAACCGAAGTAACCGCCGGATTTCTTTCTCAGCTCGCGCAGGTCGAGACGGAGACGGCAGCACATGGAACGGACGTCGGAAGGCTCCATGTCGGAGTTGATGTAGTTGGAGAAATAGGGGGTGCCGTATTTTGCGGTCATCTCAAAGAGCATCTTGTTGTTCTCTGTGGGAGACCAGTCAAAGTCACGGGTGATGGAGTAGGTGGGAATGGGGTACTGGAAACCGCGGCCGTTTGCGTCGCCCTCAATCATAACGTCGATGAAGGCTTTGTTTACCATGTCCATTTCCTTCTTGCAGTCACCGTAGGTGAAGTCCTGCTCCTTGCCGCCGACGATAGCGGGCAGATCCTTAAGGTCGGAGGGAACGGTCCAGTCCAGAGTGATGTTGGAGAAAGGAGCCTGAGTACCCCAGCGGGAGGGGGTGTTCACGCCGAAAACAAAGGACTGAATGCACTGCTTAACCTCTTTGTAGCCGAGGTTATCTACCTTTACGAAGGGAGCGAGGTAAGTGTCAAAGGAAGAGAAAGCCTGAGCACCTGCCCATTCGTTCTGCATAATGCCGAGGAAGTTTACCATCTGGTTGCAGAGAGTGGAGAGGTGGCTTGCGGGAGAGGAATTTATCTTTCCCGGAATACCGAGACCCTGAGTGATGAGCTGCTTTAAGCTCCAGCCGGCGCAGTAGCCGGTGAGCATGCTCAGGTCGTGGATGTGCATGTCGCAGTTTCTGTGGGCGTTGCCGATCTCATCATCGTAAACTTCGCTGAGCCAGTAGTTTGCGGTGATAGCGCCGGAGTTGGAGAGAATAAGACCGCCGACGGAGTAGGTGACGGTGGAGTTCTCCTTTACGCGCCAGTCCAGAACGTTAAGGTACTTGTCCACAGTCTCTTTATAGTCGAGATAGGTGGTACCCATGTTGCGGACTTTCTCTCTCTGCTTGCGGTAGAGAATGTAGGACTTTGCCACAGTCTCATAGCCTGCACGGGAAAGAACGGTTTCCACGCTGTCCTGAATATCTTCAACGGAAATGAATCCGTCCTTTATCTTTTCCTGAAAATCTGCTGTGACCTTCAGAGCGAGAAAATCAATAACGTTGTCGTTGTACTGGGTTTCAGTTGCGTCAAATGCCTTTTTGATAGCAGCAGCAATTTTATTTATGCTGAAATCGACAACTTTGCCGTCGCGCTTAATTACCTGATACATTTTATCTTTTCCTCCTTCATTTTCAAACGCCGCGAAGCTCTGCTGCCGGCACAAACTCTGCCGCCGCTTCCCGCAGACGCTCCATTTCTTCTTCATTGAAAGCTCCGAGACCGCCCATAGAGAGAATGTCTCCGGAGTCTTTAAACTGTTGCAAATAATATTCCTTGGCGCCGGATATCCACTTTGCCGCCTCTTTTATGCTCTCGACGGTGTGCAGACCCTTAACGGTAGTGGTTCTGAATTCATAATCCACAGTGCCGGAAAGGAGAAAATCCTTTGAGCGCTCAATATCTGCCATGTTTACCTTTGCACCTACGGTCTTTTCGTAAAGCTCAGGAGAGTTTTTAATGTCCATGGCCACTCTGTCAACAAGCCCTGCTTTGCAGAGCTCAATAAGTCTGTCGGGGAAAGAGCCGTTGGTATCAAGCTTGATCTGATACCCCAGATCTTTAACCTTTTTCAGAAATTCGTCTATGTCCTTATGTAAAAGGGGCTCTCCGCCTGTTACTGCTACCCCGTCCAGTATGCCCTGCCTTTTCTTTAAAAAGGCCAGCACGGTTTCTTCGCTGCTGTCATGGGCCATACGCTCCGGTATAACCAGAGAGGCGTTATGACAGAAAGGACAGCGGAAGTTGCAGCCGCCGGTAAATACCGTACATGCAACTCTGCCGGGGTAATCCAGTAAGGTAAGCTTTTGTAAACCCGAAATAAGCATTTTAAAAGCCTCCGTTCCGTGTTTCCACTTGCAATATAATATCTGTAAACCAACTCTTTGTCAAGAGACAAAATCACTATATATTGTGGTGCAACCGCGTCGAAACCGCCATAAACACAAAATATGGTGCCAGCGCGGGGGCTGCCCCCAAGCTGACACCATTTGGTATTCTACATCATTTTGCCCCATAATTCAAGAGAGAATGTGGTTTTCGGACGTATAAAAGAGCAGGGGTAAGAGAGGCATAAAATGTGTAAAAAGACCAAAAATAATTTTTGTTTGTTTTTTATGAAATAAAAAAAGCGCGGACTGAAAAAATTTCCAGTCCGCAAACAGGGTTGTGGGATAAAGATATGAGCCGGGTCTTTCATTTCGAAAGACCAATTGGATAAGCTGTGAGTATAGGATAGTACAAGATATTGTATTTGTAAAGAGCGAAAGGACACTACTTTTGTCGAAGGTATATTTTCTTTTAATGGGGAGAAAATATATGGGAATACAAGGCTTGCCGAAGTTGAAAACATATTCGGGAAACCTTATGAAAGGAGAAGTTTTGCTATGATAATTGACCGTATAGCCCTTATTCTTGCCATAATCGGCGGCATAAACTGGGGCAGCGTAGGCCTTTTCCGCTTTGACATTGTGGCTTTCCTGTGCGGCGGACAGACGGGAGTTGTGAGCCGGGTCATTTATACACTGGTAGGGCTTGCCGCTCTTTGGTGCATATCCCTGCTTTTCAGAACCGATTCCGTAACGGATCAGGGCTAAAGCCTTTAAAGCATAAAAAGACAGGCGGTGAAGCCTGTCTTTTTTTACATAATAAACATCCATATAAGCCCTGCAAGCTGCAAAATTGCAAATAGGGGAAAGCAGATTACAAACTTTAAATGCCGTGTTTTGTGGTGAAATGCATACATTCCGCCCCAGCCGCCTATGGCACCCCCGAGAATGGCGAGGATGAAAAGCCGCCGTTCCGGCACTCTGTATCTGCCTTTAACTGCCCTGCGTTTATCCACAGCCATTGTTATAAACAGGATAATGCTCATTATTATCATAATGCACAAAAGCAGCATGGCAGGGGATGAGAAAAATTCTTTCATATAAGCTCTCCGAAGTACCAGCCTGATACTCCCTTGTGTTTTACAAAATAGCGGTCGGAGCAGGTTTCCACAACTCTTACCTGATCGCCCTCCTTAAGAGGCAGCACATAGTCTGTGCAGTCGTTGCAGTCGGTAAATTCGTTGTTTGTGAAAAGATATTTTGTAAGTATTTTCATTTCGTAGCCTGTTCTCACATGGCGGCACAGGGAAAATTCCTCCCCGCGCTCCAAGACCTGCACCTGACTGTCACCCCAGCGGATGTAATAGGAGCTTTTACTTCCCTCCTGATCGTTTAAAACCGTTTTAACAGGGAAGGGGTCATAGGCCACAAAGCCGAAGTCGTCGCTGTCTTTATTTGGAATAATGAGGCAGTTTAACTGTCCGTCATCCTTTAAAACACAGCCGCCGTCTATGCTGACAATCTTCTTTTCCCTGTCCACTATGGGGTTTGCACACACTGTGTTTTCCCCGTACAGCATAACAGGCCAGTGGCCGACGATCAGCCATTTGTCAAAGCTCCAGCCTCTTTTCAGCAGTCCGTCGCAGCGGTCAAGCTCTTCGGAGCTTTGCTCACGCAGGGGCTTCCCGGGGGTCATGCCGGCATGGGCAAAAATGAAGTTTTCCGTTTCTATGGCGTGGGGAATAGTGCTGAGAAAATCAAATTCAGCTTTAAAGTTTCTGCGGAGTTGAGCTTTAACAGCGGAAAAGCTCTCAATTTCAAAGGGGTCTATGCCGGAAAGATTGCACATGTCCCAGAGCAGACCGCACTTTTTCCACAACATATAGCGGAGAAGATGGTCGTCTGCCTCCTCGCCGTGCTCAGGGTCAAATACATTTGCCCAGTCATCGCAGTTGCCGCAGACGGCGTGGACATTACCCATTTTGCAAAGCTCCATTATGATATGCAGGGTCTTAAGGCTTTCGGCGCCCTTTTCCAGAAAGTCACCGTCTATTATAAGCTCGTCCTTTGAGCTGAATTTTGCCTTTTGGAGAACTCCTCTGAAATAGGGGACGTTGGCGTGGATGTCGGAAATTACCAGAATCCTCCGTCCCGGCTCCACATTGAGCTGTTCAATTCTTGCAGGCCTATTGAACATGGTGCCTGCCTCCCAGATCGTATTCCATTAAATAAAGCTTGCCGGTGCCGGTGTTTTCAGCCGATACGGTTTTAAAGCCGTATTTCTCGTAAAAGGCAAGAGCGGGTTTATTGTCGTCTGCAACATGGAGCATCAGCTTTTTTCTGCCCATAAAGGAATATTTTGAAATGCAGCGGGCCAGAAGCTGAATACCGTAGCCCTTGTTGCGGTACTGGGGATTTAAGTATATAAGGCTTACCCAGCCGCAGCCCTCTTTCGCACCGCGGCGGGTGTCCATGTCTATAAGACCGACAGGGGTTTCATCGTCATATATGCACAGTACCGCAGAGTTATCGGAGTTATAGTGGGAGATAGCGCTTTCAAGATACACTGAGCCTTCAAAGCCCTTTGTGCTGTTGTGGGCGGCTCTCCATGCGTCCTCATAGCAGGAAACGTAATAGTCTCTGTGTTCGGCGGGGTTCATTGCCACATCCCGGAGATCGTTTGTGCTGCCCCATGCCTTATCACCAAGGGGAATAATGTGGGAATAGTCGTTAAGATAGGCGATGCTGAATTTGCCGTTTTCCCAGATAAGCTTTGTAACGGAGGTGTTTTTGACTATGGGCAGGTTTTCCACATCGTTTAAGCTCATTCCGCTTACTCTTGCTATAAAGCAGCGTATGGAAACGCCGTGGCTTACTGCCACAACCTTCTGCCCCTCATGTCTCCGGGCTATATCCTCCAAAGCGGGATAAACTCTGTCTCCTACCTGCTTGTAGGTTTCGGCACCTTCCTTATACCACTTGTCCTGATCGTACATGAACTGCCGTGCAAGCTCCGGCTCGTCGTACATAACATTGCCGAAAAACTTGGTTTCCCACGGACCTACGTTTATTTCTCTGAGACGGGGTTCGGGAATAATGGTTAGGGGATGATATTTCGTAATTGCAGAGGCGGTGAGCATGGTTCTGTGCAGGTCACTTGCGTACACCGCATCTATATCTTCGTCTTTAAAACGCTCTGCCAGAGCCGCTATCTGCTCCATGCCGGCATCGGTAACGTCTCCGTCCCAATGGCCCTGCATCATGCGATAGACATTGCCCTCAGCCTGAGCGTGTCGAATGAGATAAATTTCCGTCATAAGTTCTGCCTCCAAACCTTGACCGAAAAGGTCTAATACAGTATAATAATAAAATACGGTTAAGATATTATAACTTGATTTCTGCGAATTCTCAAGCCCTTTAAAGGGGATTGGGGATAAGAGATATAAAAGTTCCGGGAAAGCGGGGTAATTGATAAATGGTAAGAGCGGCAGCCCTTGTATCGGGCGACGGAGCCGAGCTTCAGGCAATACTGGACTCCATGTATTTTAAGGAAATACCGAATTTTGAAATGGTTGCGGTCATATCCTCCAACAAAGGGGCTTACGCCATGAAAAGAGCCTTGAACGCAGGAGTTCCTGCATATGTGGTTGACCCTGAGCTCTTCCCCAACATGACAAGCCACAGTATGGCAGTTGCAAACAAGCTTAAGGATATGGATATTGAGCTTGTAATTCTGGCAGGGTATGAGCTTCCTCTGGGAGTGGTGCCCTATCAGTATAAAAACCGCATTATAGGTACATATCCGGCTATCTATCCCGCCTTTGAGGATGAGGAAGGGGATATATGCAGAGCGGTTCTTGAAAAGGGTATAAAGATTACCGGCGCTACCGCCTATTTTGCAGACGGTGACGGCAGAGTGGGAAATATAATTTCCCAGAAGGCCATTGACGTTCTGCCCGACGACACTCCCGAAAGCCTTAAGCGGCGTGTAATGGAGGAGTGCGAGTGGAAGCTTCTGACTGAGGCTGTGTCCCTTTACTGTGACGGACGACTGTCTATTCACGGAAACAGAGTTATTATTGAGGACAAAAAGGAAAACTGAAAAAACAGAAAACGGCATCGCCATGGGGACGCGATCCCCGGAAGGCTCTGAAAAACTGAACCTTTGATACCGCTTTTATAAAACAGAAAGCTGTGAGAAATTTTATGAAACGGGAATTAGGAATTGCAGTATGCGGGCTGGCCTGCTGCCTGTGCTCTGAAAATGATGTCTGCCACGGATGTAATTCGGGCGAATGTCCCGGTAATGACGGGTGCGAGAACAGAATATGCGCACGGGATAAAAGGTGCGGCCATTGCTATGACTGCACAGAGAATTGCAGAAAAGGTCTGCTTTCCAAAATAAAGCCATACGGCTTTACTCAGTTTGTGAAGAGATACGGTGAGCAGATGCTTCTGGACTGTCTGGAGCGGAACGAGAAAAACGGCGTTGTATATCACCGTGAAGGTATCTTCGGTGACTATGATGATTTTGACGATGTGGAAGAACTGATAGCTTTCATTAAAAACGGTACGCGGTAAATTCTTCCTGAGTATGTAAAAATAACGGAGTGTGTCATTTGGCACACTCCGTTTTGCTTTTTATTTCAGTATGAGTTCGGAATGGACAATTTTAAGTGCGGGGAGGAGCTGCTGCGGGGCGACCTTTACTGAAATGCGGTTTTCCTCCACGCTGCCCATAAGAACTGCCACTCCCTTATCTCCCAGAACGGATATAAGCCTTGCCAGATTTTCGCTGTCCGCTGCCCGTCCCACGGCGGTAACAGTGCTGCTTTTTGCGTCCCTTGTCACTCCGGCAAAGGGGGGCCTGCTGCCGTCTGACAGAAAGCGAAGCTCAGTACCGGGCAGGGGCTTAAAGGATGAGAGCAAGCGGAGCTTTATCCCGTTTGCCATTGCAAGCTTTACAGCTCTCGGATGCAGCACCTGAGAGCCGGAAAGGGACAGCGAAAGCATGTCGCGGTAATCTATTTCCTTTAAAAGCCGTGCCCCGGGGCAAAGTCTGGGGTCGGCGGTATATATTCCGTCCACGTCTGTGTATATCCGGCACTCATCGGCTTTAAGCGCAGCCGACAGGGCAACGGCGGTGGTGTCTGAGCCTCCCCGGCCCAGAGTGCTTATATCACCGGAGGGCGACAGGGCCTGAAAACCGGCTACAACCGGTATCATGTCTTTTCTGAGGATTTCCTCTATCCTGTCCGGTACGATGAAGGCAATTTCCCCATTGCCGTAGGCACCGGCGCTGAGAATTCCGGCCTGCCAGCCGGTGAGGGAGACTGCTTTTTCCCCAAGCTCCTCCAGAGCCATTGCCATTAAGGCGGCTGACTGCTGCTCTCCGCTTGAAAGCAGGGCGTCCTGCTCTCTCGGTGAGGGGGCAGGGCTTATCTCCAGTGCCATTTCCCTTAAATCATCGGTTGTATCTCCGACGGCTGATACTACCGCCAGAACCTTCTGCTCTCCCCTTCGGGTATCTGAAATTATGCCCGCGGCCCGGAAAAGTCTGTCCGGGTCTGCAAGAGAGCTTCCGCCGAATTTCGTAACGATAAGCATTACTTTTCCTCCAATACCGCTGAGCGCGGCTACTACATTATATACATTTCCGGTACAAGGTGTGAGGAATGAATAAGAGTGGAGAAAAGCGGGTAAAAAGTATTTTAGTATACTTACGGGGGAGGAGAAAATGTTGGGGGAGAGAAGAGAAAAAAATCTGTCTTTTCTGCTGCGTGCAGCGGCTGCGGCAGTGGGAATATGGCTGTGCGTAAAATTCATCCTGCCGTGGACGGCACCTTTTATTGTAGCTTTTGCGCTGGCGGCAATCATGGAGCCGGCAGTTAAAGCCATGAGCCGTAAGGGCTTTAAGCGGAGCTTTGCGGCGGGGGTTCTTACAATAGGTGTACTGGGAATTTTGCTGTGGCTGCTGTTTATTTGCGCTTCAAAAGGTGTGTCCGCCGCCTCGGATTTTGCAAAGAGAACGCCGGAAATTATGCGTGCTGTGGGGCAGAACATAAAAAGCCTTGAAGATAAGCTGCTCACATTTTTTGCCGCCTCTCCCGATTCCGTTGAGCAGTACATGAAAAGCGTTATGGATGCGCTGGGAGAGGCACTTTTCGGCCTGCCTGCGGTTTTATCCCAATGGGTGCTGGACTTTCTGGGAAAAGCAGCACAGAAAAGCCCCAGCACCCTGCTTTTTGCAGTTACGGCGGGGCTTGGCAGCTATTTTATTTCAGCCTCATTCCCTAAAACTACGGCATTTATCGAAGCCCAGCTGCCGGAGAATATGCGGCAGAAGCTCAATGCGCTGTCAGGAGAAATGAAAAACAGTATGGGTGGTTTTTTCAGGGCGCAGCTTATACTCATGGCAATAAGCTTTTTTGAACTGCTGATTGCGTTTTTACTTCTGAGGGTAAAAAATCCGGCGGGACTTGCCGCAATTACTGCCGTAATAGACGCACTCCCTGTTTTCGGCACCGGAATTGTACTTGTACCGTGGAGCATTTACTGCCTGCTTTTCGGGAACTACGGCCGTGCTCTGGGGCTTATAATCTGCTGGGCGCTTGTGAATTTAGTCCGCAGCTGCGCTCAGGCAAAGCTGCTTGGGGACGAAATCGGCCTTGACCCTTTAAGCTCCCTTGCTTCAATGTATCTGGGCTTTAAGCTGTGGAGTGTGTGGGGAATGTTGCTCTTTCCCCTGATTTTTTCCGTTATACGCCAGCTTAACGACAAGGGAATAATAAAATTGTGGAAAACCATATAAAAACTGCCGGAAAGGATTTGACCCTTCCGGCAGAAAAATTTTTATTAACTCAGTACGGTGATGCCGTCACTTACAGCCGGACTGCCTGTACCGAACAGCTCCTGACTGAGTATGCTGTAAACTTCTTCAAAATACTGGATCCAATCAGTCAGATTGTAGCGTGCATCCAGAATAGAGTAAATTCTGTCCATATCGGCACCGGTGAGGAAACCGACACCCATGAATACGCCGCCTAACAGTATTACAATAAGGACTATTGCAATAATAATTCTCCATGCTCTTTTCATACCGCAGGCACCTCCTTGTAGCACCACTTATGGGCGAGGTCCAGAATACCGCGGACAAGAGAGGCCATGGCACCGCCGATAAACCAGATGAATATCCACAAAAACAGCAGTCCCAGCGCCAGAACTATTAAAGCCGAGCCCAGCATTACCATTAAATCTGCAAACACCGCAAAGCCGCTGAATGTAGCCGCCAGCAGAACGGAGCCTGCGGCGATAACGGCAACGGCCAGAGCCAGAAACAGCAATGTAGGAACGAGCAGCAGGACAATACCCGCAGCTCCAATGGGAACAGCGAACAGAATGTAGAGTATAAGCAGGAATACGCGGGGCTTAGACACGGTTTCGGTGTATAAGACTTCCTCGGTTTCGGCCTCAACAGTTTCTTCCGTTTCCTCATTTGCATCAGGCTCATTTGAAGCAGGCTTTATCTCAAAATCCTTTATGAAAGCATCGGTTTCATCCTCCTGAGAAGCATCCTCCTCAGTGTCCTCCGTGCTTTCCTCATCGCCGGTTTCTTCTGTATCTTCTTCGGCGGGAGCATCGCTTTCCTCTGCGTTTTCTTCGGCAGCGGGCTCTTCTGTCTGAGTCTCTTCCTCGGAAACAGCCTCTTCGGCGGGAACTTCTTCCTCTTCGGAAACTCCTTCTTCGGGAGTCTCATCCTGAAAAACTTCCTCCTCTTCTACGACCGCTTCTTCGCTATTCTCGCTCTCAGCAGAGACATTATCTCCCTCAGCAGGCTCAGCATCAGACTGATTGTCTGCACCTTCTTCAAAAAGGGAGAGCTGATCTTCTGAGACAGGAGCGGGCACCGGTGCAAGCTCAAAGGGAACTGCATCCTCAATGGCTTTTACAAAGTCAGGTACATCGCCGGTCTCTTCATAATATTCTCCGTCCTCTCTGGACTGGGAATTTATCTGAAGCTTACGCTCCTTTGCGTTATAAGCTCTTGCGATTATAACCGCCTGCCGCGTGGGTGAAACCAGAGCGGAGAGCACTGCCTGCTCATCCTCTGCCTGTTCAAAAACCTCTTCGTATATGGACAGCGCAAGCTGCCTGTCCTCCTCATACATAAAGGTCAGAAGTTTACCCAGTTCGGTCAGAAATTTCTGTTTGTTTATATCGGTCACCTCCGATTGTAATATACAAAAATCAGCTTATCACAAGCATTATAGCGTTTTGAAGCCTTTTGGTCAAGATAATTTCTTCACGTATATAGGGTTTTGCTATTGACAAGGCTTGAAAGTGACGATAATATATTGAATTACGGCAAAATGCCGCTAAATACGACGGAGCAAGGGCTCTGGCGAAATGAGAGGTTAATTATTATGGCAAAAGAAAAAAAGGTTGAGCAGATAACCGATATGGAGGTTAATTTTGCTCAGTGGTTCACAGACGTCTGCACCAAGGCAGAACTTGTTGACTACTCCGGTGTTAAGGGCTGCTACATCCTGCGTCCCTACGGCTATGCCATTTGGGAGAATATTCAGAGCATACTGGATAAGATGTTTAAGCGGGACGGACATGAGAATGTTTCCATGCCTATGCTGATTCCGGAGAGCCTTTTGCAGAAGGAAAAGGACCATGTTGAGGGCTTTGCACCTGAGTGCGCATGGGTTACCATGGGCGGCAGCGAGGAGCTCCCCGAGAAGCTGTGCATCCGTCCTACTTCCGAGACTCTTTTCTGCGATCACTGGAGCCACATTGTTCATTCATGGCGCGACCTGCCTATGAAATATAACCAGTGGTGCTCTGTTCTCCGCTGGGAGAAAACCACCCGTCCCTTCCTGCGCGGAAGAGAATTCCTCTGGCAGGAGGGCCACACCCTCCATGCTACCGCAGAGGAGGCAGAGGCAGAAACCAAGCACCAGCTTGAGGTTTATGCAGATCTCTGCGAAAACTATCTGGCAATGCCTGTTATAAGAGGCGTAAAGACCCAGAAAGAGAAGTTTGCCGGTGCTGAGAACACCTACACCATCGAGTGCATGATGCACGATAAGAAGGCTCTCCAGTCCGGTACCAGCCATTACTTCGGTGACGGCTTTGCAAAACAGTTCGATATTACCTTTACCGACAAGGACAACAAGCAGAAGTATCCCTTCCAGACCTCATGGGGTCTTTCCACCCGTATTATCGGCGGTATTATCATGACCCACGGTGATAATAACGGTCTTGTCCTGCCTCCCCAGATTGCTCCCATACAGGTCATTGTTGTTCCTGTTGCACAGCACAAGGAAGGCGTTGTAGAGGCTGCTACCGCTCTCTACGAGAGCCTGAAGGCAGCAGGTATCAGAGCAAAGATCGACCTGAGCGACAACAGCCTTGGCTGGAAGTGCGCCCAGTACGAGATGAAGGGTGTTCCCCTCAGACTTGAAATCGGTCCCAGAGACATTGAAAACGGTGAATTCATGGCAGTACGCCGCGATAACCGTGAAAAGACCTCTGTTAAGATCGCTGAGGCTGCCGAAATGGTTCCCCAGCTTCTGGATGCAGTTCAGAAGGGAATGTACGACAAGGCTAAGAAAAACCTTGACGAGCACACCTACGAGGCCCACTCCCTTGAAGAGGCAAAGGAGCTGCAGGAGAAAAACGGCGGCTTCATTAAGACCATGTGGTGCGGCGACCTTGAGTGTGAGCTGGCTATGAAGGATAAGGCCGGCATGTCCTCCCGCTGCATCCCCTACAAGCAGGAGAAGCTGGACGATGTATGCCCTGTCTGCGGAAAGCCCGCAAAGCACATGATCTACTGGGGCGTAGCATACTGATTAAATCAGATAAAACCAATAAAAAAAGACTTCGGAAATTTCCGAAGTCTTTTTTTATGTTTGCTGAACCAATCAGGCTTCCACGCCGTAGATAAGGTTCGGTACAATGTCGATAAGTATGGGACAGAAGGTAAGCAGTAAAAGCACAAGAACCAGACACAATATGAATGGCCATACTTCTTTTAGGAATTCGCTTATAGAGCAACCTGTAATACCGCATGTGGTGAACATCATAGAACCGAAAGGAGGAGTGATACCGCCTATCATAATGTTAACTATGGCAACGAGACCGAAGTGGTAAACGCCGACACCCAGCTGCTTTGCAACAGGCAGAAGCAGAGGAGTAATTATCATAAGAGCAGCGCCGCCTTCAAGGAACATACCCATTATAAGCAGAACCACGTTGCAGAGCATCAGGAACACATACTTGTTGGTGGTGAGATTCAAAACAGCGGTGGTAACTATCTTAGGCAGGTTGATCCAGGTCATGTACTGACCGAAGACGTTGGCGGAAACCATGATAAGTACAACACTGGAGGTACCGGCGATGGTATCCAGAAGAATTGGGATAAGGTGTTTTTTAAGAGACAGCTTTTTGTAAACAAAGCGGCCGATAATGAAGCAGTACAAAACTGCAACAGCACCGCCCTCAGAGGGGGTGAACAGGCCGAAACGCATACCGAGAATAATACCGAAGGGGAAGAACAGACCCCAGAAAGATGTGAGAGCCTGCTTTAAAACGGTTTTCACAGGAGGGAATTTTTCTCTGGTTTTGGGATAATTTCTCTTCTTTGCAATTATTGCAACGGTTATCATCATGGAAGCGGACATCAGTATGCCGGGTACATAACCTGCTGCAAAGGTACGACCCAGAGAAGCCTGAGCAATCAGGCAGAAGATAATGAGGTTAACTCCGGGAGGAATAACCGGTGTTGCGGCAGATGATGCGGCAGTAATAGCCGCGGAGAAAGCCTTTGAATAGCCTCTCTTTTCCATTTCGGGAACCAGCATCTTGGACTGCATAGCGCAGTCTGCGTTAGCGGAGCCGGAGCAGCCGCCCATGAGCATGGAAAGGAGAACGTTAACCTGTGCAAGGCCGCCGCGCATATGACCGGTGACACATTCACAGAAGTCCATCATTTTGTCGGATATACCGCCGAAGTTCATGACTGAGCCGGACATTATGAAGAAGGGAATTGCCAACATAGAGAAAGACTGGGTAGCATTCATAACTTTCTGGAGGATGAGCCAGCACTGGGTGTTGGGATCAAGAACCAAGAAGTAGAAAAATGTTGAACCGAAAAGTGCATATACTATGGGCAATCCCATAAAATACAAAATAAATACCAGGAATATAGGGATTAGCTGTGTAAATGTTAATGTCATCAGAAGTTCCCTCCTTCAACCTGGTGTTCATTCTCATCAACAGTCTTTTTCTTTATGAGGTGAAGTCTGTCAGTGAGGAAGAAATAAATAGAATAGATAGTGGAAAGACCAAAGCCGATAGGAACGGCAATGCCTGTATAAGCTTTTGGAATGCGGAGAAGATCAGTAAGTGTAGGCTTAAAATGACCTCTTACATAAAGAAGGTGGTAAACGTACTGAGCGCTTATAATAGTGAGCATTATAAGTATTGCAAGCTCAAGTATACTAACCGTCCACTCAACAACAGTTTTTGTTTTGCCGTGGAGACGGTTCACAACGATATCAACACCGAGGTGTGCATGCTTGCGGTAAGCGTAGGCACTTCCTATGAAAACTGTCCATACAAAAAGACTTGTAACAATTTCCTCACACCACTGTATAGGTGTTTTTGCAACATAGCGCATAATGACGTTAATGTTAACAAGTATAACACATGCTGTTAATGTGGAAGCGGTGATGATAGCGTCGAGATTTGTAAATATTTTTTTTAATAAATTATTTTTCATAGTAAACCCTTATCCATATAAATCTCGAGCTTTAAAATTGATGACTAATAATTCCTTTCAGGCTGCCCGATAACAAATCGGGCAGCCTGAAACATTCTAACTTAGTTTTGCAGCTTACTTGTTGTTTGCGCGGAATTCAGCGACAAGACCGGTGAGAGTATCGTATGCTTCGCGGGAAGAACCGTACTCTTCGATTATCCAGTCAATAACAGGAGCGCAAGCTTCCTGGAAAGCATCTAAGTCAACAGCGTTCCAAGTAACGCCGTTTTCCTTCAGCATTTCAATCTGAGTAGCTTCGTCCTCTTCGCACATCTGCTGTTCCCAGTAACCGCACTCTACAGCGCATTCCTCGATGATAGTCTGATACTTCTCAGGGATGGACTGCCAGCAATCCTCGGAGATGAAGAGCCAACGAGTAGCAATCAGGTGGTTGGTCTCAGCGACCTTCTTAACCAGCTCGTAAGGCTGACCTGCACCGGCGATGGTGGAGACAGAACCTTCAAAGCCTTCAACAACACCGGAAGAGATAGCCTGCAGGCATTCGGTGAAGCTCATGGGGTTGGGGGTTGCACCGAGAGCCTCAAGGGTCTTGGTGAACAGAGGAGAAGAAGTAGCACGCAGAATGTGACCGTTCAGGTCGGAGGGCTTTGTTACGTCAAGGTTGGTAACGACGGAACGGAAACCGAAGGAGTAGTGGGTATCCAGAACGTGAATTCCCATCTCTGCCAGTTCATTGCAGATGTTTTCAACAAACTCGGAATCCATAACGTAGTTGTACTCCTCGTTGGTGCTGTACAGCATAGGAGCGATAACCATAGCGGCATCGCCTACGTAGTCAGCGAAGAGGGAGGGCTCTTCAAGACCCATCCAGTTTTCACCGTTGACAGCACGGGTAACAGAGTCACCGTAGCAGTCCAGCTCGTTCTGACCGTGATAGGTAACAGAAACGTGGCCTTCGGTCTTCTCGGTAATCATAGCAGCCAGCTTTTCGGAAGCTTTGTAGTTCCACTCAGTGGGCTGGAATACGTTAGAGAACTTAATGTCAATGTGGAAGTCGTCGTCAGCAGAAGCCTCAGCGGGTGCATCTGCGGGAGCCTCAGCGGGTGCATCTGCAGGAGCCTCAGCAGGGGCCTCAGCGGGAGTCTCGGCAGGAGCCTTTTCGCCACAGGCGCAGAGGGCAAATACCATGCAGAGAGCAAGAATCATTGCGAGAAACTTTTTCATAATTTCGTCTCCTCAGAATATAGATTTTTGTAACTTGCTGCCATTTCTTTTTGAAGTTTTAGCCATAAAGTAAAAACACAGCGGAAAAATATGCAAAAACATATTTCCCAAGCTGTAAATTTTGAAGTATTTTGAGTTTGGCTTTTAATTTGTGTTCAGCGGGCCGCCCCGCTTCGATGTGCCGTAAAACAAAGCTACAAATATGTCTAAACTTTTAAAAATAAATGAGCAGTTTGTTAACTATATACAATTATATATGTAAATATATGTTTGTCAACATGTGCCAATTCATTTTAGGAACATTCAATAGTTTATGCTGCCTATTTTTGGCAATATTTAAAATTTGACAATCTTTTAGTGCTAAATTCACTAAAAATATTCAGGTTAGTTGATATGAAAGAGGTGTTATGGTATATTATAACTAAAAAAGACATTATGGAGCAAAGATATGAAGAAATTTGAAAGCACAATAAAACACACTGAGGAAAGTCTTACAGGGCTGGCTCATATGCAGTATGATTTGTTTTGTGCTACCGACAGAAATGTAAAGACCCTCATTTCCATTTGTCTCTTTGCTGTGGGAGCATTGAATGTGTCGAAATGGTGGGGGCTGCTGCTTATTGCATACGGCAGTTATCTTTTTTCATCTAAGTACGCCGCCGCAAACAGAACAGCCCGGCAGATATTCCAGCAGCTTAAACAAGCAGACGGGGGGTTCCCTTCGTCTAAGTATATATTTGAAGAAAATAAAATGAGGGTAATAACCCTGCCGAATAATTCGGAGCTTGAGCCGCTGCCTTATTCAAAAGTAGAAGGTCTGGGTGAAGATTTTGATAATTTTTATATTTTCCGGAACCGTTATGGCGGATATGTGATACCCAAATCCGAGCTGGGAGAAGATAAAGATGCGTTCAAAAGCTTTATAGAGACAAAAACCGGAAAAATTTTCCGTAATCGTCATTCAAGATTTGTCGGTCTGCGTCAGTGGCTTCGCAAGAGAGAAAACGAGCCATATCATCTTTGAACATTAAAAATCCTTCTGAAGCAACAGAGTTCGTTAAGTTCACAAAAAAAGGAACGTATCATAAGCTGATACGTTCCTTTTTTGTTGTACTTTTATGTAACCGGACTGTTTTAAAAGTTAATGGTCGTTTTTCTTAAAAAGGGAAATGCCGTTAATAAGTACGGAGGCCGCTGTAAGCACCCACAGAGCCTTTGACATTGTGGGTACAACATCCATAAGAGCGACCCAGTCCTCGTTTAAAATCCATTTTGCGTCCATGCTGTAAAAAGCACACAGGGTCAGGGCGGTTAAAGAGAGGCTTGTGTAGCGAAACCATTTTGCATCCTTGTTTTGAGAATACCGGACCAGATTCAGTATCGCCGTAATGATTGCAGCAAGACCTAATATCATCCACATGGCTGTAATTCCTTTCCTTATTTTTAACGGAAAATGTTATCTGTCTGCTGACTATATCATATCTCTGCGCCGACTTCAATTCAGTTAATCTAAAAATGACCGTAAAAAAAAGACTGTGAAAATCTTTCACAGTCTTTTAAGCTTTATTTTTTATGTTTCCCGAATATGCCTGTTTTTCCGCCGCCGAGATCGGTTTCACCCATGGAGCTTGCAAAGGCTCTCAGATGCTCTTTCTGAGAGTTTGTAAGACTTCTGGGAACGGTGATGCTGACGGTTATGAACTGATCGCCGCGACCGCCGCCGCGGAGGTAGGGGATACCCTTGCCGCGGAGTCTGAATACAGCACCGGGCTGAGTGCCTTCGGGAATGGTGAGCTTAACCTTGCCGTCCAGAGTGGGAACTTCAATATCTGCACCCAGAGCTGCCTGAGCAAAGCTTATCTCCTGATTTAAAAGCACGGAGCTTCCGTCACGCTCAAAGCTGGCGTGGGGACGGACAATAACGGAAACTCTCAGATCACCGGCAGGACCGCCGTTTACACCGGCATTGCCCTTTCCGGAAATGGAAAGAGTCTGACCGTCGTCAATACCTGCGGGAATTTTAATTTTAACCTTGCGCTGACGGCGCACCTTGCCCAGACCCTTACAGGTCTTGCAGGGCTGGTGGATAACCTTACCTGAACCGTGGCACTTGGGGCATGGAGATGTGGACTGAGCCATGCCGAAGGGGGTTCGCTGAGTGGTACGGATAGTACCGGTGCCCTTACAGTCGGGGCATACCTCGGCAGTTGTGCCGGGGGCGCAGCCGGTACCGTTACATTCGGTACATGTCTCAATGGGAGTGATAGTTACTTCCTTCTCGCATCCGAAGGCTGCCTCCTCAAAGCTTATGTTCACGGTGGTTCTTAAATCGTCGCCGCGTCTTGGGGCGTTGGGGTTTCTGGATGTACGTCCGCCGCCGAATCCGAATATATCTCCGAATATGTCTCCCAGATCGCTGAAACCGCCGAAACCGCCGAATCCGCCGCCGCCGAAACCGGCGTTGGGATCGAAGGCTGCATGGCCGTACTGGTCGTACTTTTTCCGCTTTTCTTCGTCGGACAGTACCTCATAGGCCTCGTTTGCCTCTTTGAAGCGCTCCTCACATTCCTTGTCACCGGGGTGCAGGTCCGGGTGGTTTGCCTTGGTAATCTTTCTGTATGCCTTTTTTATTTCATCTGCTGTGGCGCCTTTTTCCACACCCAGCACTTCATAATAGTCTCTTTTTTCAGCCATAAAGCCCTCCTGTCTACTTCCTTTTTACACGCCATTAAGGCGGGGAATAATCCTCGCCTTAATGACCGGAAGTTATATGAAAGATTGGGGATTATTTATTGTCGTCATCGACTACGGTGTAGTCAGCGTCGTAGTAATCCTGAGATCCGGAGTTATTTGCACCGCCGGTGGGGCCGCCCTGTGCCTGAGAGGGATCAAATCCCTGACCGGGCTGACCGCCCTGAGCCTGATACATCTTCTCGGAAACCTTGTAGAAGGCCTGAGTCAGTTCCTCGGTGGCGCTCTTTATAGCTGCGGTATCGGTGCCGGTGAGAGCAGTCTTTAATGCACCCAGCTTTGCTTCAACATCGGACTTGTCAGCGGGATCAAGCTTGTCGCCCATCTCGGAGAGAGTCTTTTCGGTCTGGTAAACCATCTGGTCGCCCTGGTTGCGGACATCAACCTCTTCCTTGCGCTTTGCGTCCTCAGCTGCGTACATCTCAGCCTCTTTAACAGCCTTGTCGATGTCTTCCTTGGACATGTTGGAGGAAGCGGTAATGGTGATGTGCTGCTCCTTGCCGGTGCCCAGATCCTTAGCGGAGACGTTGACGATACCGTTAGCGTCGATGTCGAAGGAAACCTCTATCTGAGGAACACCGCGGCGTGCAGGAGCAATGCCGTCCAGATTGAAGCGGCCGAGGCTCTTGTTGTAAGCTGCCATCTCGCGCTCACCCTGCAGAACGTTTACTTCAACAGAAGTCTGGTTATCAGCAGCGGTGGAGAATACCTGGCTCTTACGGGTAGGAATGGAGGTGTTGCGCTCGATGAGCTTGGTGCAGACACCGCCCAGAGTTTCAATACCCAGAGACAGAGGAGTAACATCAACCAGAACTATGCCCTCAACGTCGCCGGAGAGAACACCGCCCTGAATGGAAGCACCCATTGCAACACATTCATCGGGGTTGATGCCCTTGAAGCCTTCCTTACCGACAATGGACTTAACCATTTCCTGAACTGCGGGGATACGGCTAGAACCGCCGACCAGCAGAACCTTGGTGATGTCGCTGGGCTGGAGACCGGAGTCGGACAGAGCCTGACGGACAGGGCCCATGGTCTTTTCAACAAGGTGGTGAGTGAGCTCATTGAACTTAGCTCTGGTAAGAGTGATGTCAAGGTGCTTGGGGCCGGTAGCATCAGCAGTGATGTAAGGCAGGTTAATGTTGGAGGTGGTAACACCGGACAGCTCAACCTTTGCCTTCTCAGCAGCCTCACGCAGTCTCTGCATTGCAACCTTATCGGTGCTCAGGTCAACGCCTTCTGCCTTCTTGAACTCTTCAACAAGGTACTTGGTGATGCATTCATCGAAGTCATCGCCGCCCAGACGGTTGTTACCGGCAGTAGCCAGAACATCGATAACGCCGTCACCGATTTCCAGAACGGATACATCGAAGGTACCGCCGCCGAGGTCGTAAACCATGATCTTCTGGTCGTTTTCCTTATCCAGACCGTAAGCAAGAGCTGCTGCGGTAGGCTCGTTTATGATACGCTTGACTTCCAGACCTGCAATCTTACCTGCGTCCTTGGTTGCCTGACGCTGAGCGTCGGTGAAGTAAGCAGGAACGGTGATAACTGCCTCGGAGACAGTCTGTCCCAGATATGCCTCAGCATCGGATTTCAGCTTCTGGAGAATCATTGCGGAAATTTCCTGAGGAGTGTAGCTCTTACCGTCAACGGTTACTTTGTAGTCAGTACCCATTTCACGCTTGATGGAAGAAATGGTGCGGTCGGGGTTGGTGATAGCCTGACGCTTTGCAACCTGACCTACCATACGCTCACCGGTCTTTGCAAATGCAACTACGGAAGGGGTGGTTCTTGCACCCTCAGCGTTGGGGATGACGACGGTTTCTCCGCCTTCCATAACGGAGACACAGCTGTTAGTAGTACCTAAATCTATACCTATTATTTTACCCATTGTAATTTCCTCCTGTATATGAGATTGGTTTGAATACTTATTTATATATAAAATTAAAGCGTTTAAGCTTTAGTTTGCCACTTTTACCATGGAGAAGCGGATGACCTTATCTCCAAGTGTGAAGCCTTTCTGGAAAACTTCAACGATTTCATTTTCGCCCTTTTCCTCATCATCAACGTGCATTACTGCGTTATGAAGATTGGGGTCGAACTTTTCGCCTACATCGTCTATCTTGCTGACCCCCAGACCCTCAAGAGTCTTCATGAACTGGGCCATAATCATCTCAACGCCCTTGGCGTAGGCTTTGTCGGCAGTCTCCTGAGCGATTGCACGCTCAAGGTTATCGTAGACGGGAAGGAAAGCATTTACGGCGTTTGCCTTAACATCGGCATAAAGCTCTGTCTTTTCCTTCTGGCTGCGGCGGCGGAAGTTATCATACTCAGCGCAGAGTCTTAAATACTTGTCGTTGAGAGCTGCTAATTCATCGTCGGCAGAGGGCTTCTTTTCGGCTTCCTCAACCTTGACCTCTTCTTCCTTGGTTTCCTCAACCTTGGGTTCTTCGGCCTTTTCTTCCTTTACCTTGGCATCTTCCTCAGTATGAGGAGCGGTGTCTTTCTTTTCTTTTTTATTATCTTTACTCATTGGGCTCATCTCCCTTTATTATCAATTTATTGTGCATACCCTCCGGCGGGGCTTCGCCTCCGCCCAGCCTCCGGGAAAGTCCGGCGGCAAGGAAACTCAGCTTTGCGGCAACTGCGGAGTAATCCATTCTTGTAGGGCCTACTATTCCGATAAGTCCTCTGGTATTATCTCCCGCATCGTAGCTGGCAAGCACAACGCTTGAGTCTTTAAGCTCTTCCGCCACGTTTTCAGGGCCTATAAGCACCCGAACCTCTTCGCTGCCCTCCATACTTCCGGAGGGAGGCAGGATGTATTCACCGCCTGCTGCCAGATAGTTCATAAGCTTGTGGGCTTTATCGGGGTCCCTGTATTCGGGCAGATTCAAAAGCCTGTTTGCACCGGAAATTGCGGTTTCCGGAGTGTTGGCCTCGTTTAATACCTCTATGGCGAAAGCCGCTATCACTGAGGTGAGACCCATGGTGTCGTCTGATGCCCTCTCGGTGGCGTTTATTAACGCCGGGGTTATCTTATCCTCTGTAATTCCGGTAAAGCTGGAATTGAAAAGGGAGGAGAGACGCTGCACCATGTTCTGATCCACTGATATTGGCAAGTGGACAAGCTTGTTTTTAACAGTGTTGCCGCTGAGCATTACCACTATTATAAAGGTGTTGGCATCCACATAAATAAGGTCGAAACGCTTAATTGTGGGTGTCTGCTGAGCGGTAAGAGCCAGTGCCGGATAATCGGTAAGCTGGGAGGCAAGCTTGCTGACGTTTGAAATGGTATCATCAAGCTCCTGAAGCTTCTGGTTTAAACGGCGGTTCAGGTCTTCGGTTTCCTCAATGGAAAAACGCTGTTTTTCCATAAGCTCGTTTACATACATCCGGTAGCCCATGGGAGTGGGTACGCGGCCCGCTGAGGTGTGGGGCTGCTCCAGATAACCGAGAGCTACAAGCTCTGCCAGCTCATTTCTGATAGTGGCGGAGGAACATCCAAGCCCGGCATTCTCGGCAATGACTTTGCTGCCTACCGGCTCGGCAGTGTGGATATATTCATCTACAACTGCCGCAAGTATTTTCTTTTTTCGCTCGCTGATTTCCATTTAAAATACCTGCGCTCCTTCGTTAGCACTCTCATTGCCTGACTGTTGGCACTCTTAACTGTCGAGTGCTAATATACCACCGGGCATGTGCTTTGTCAATAGTTTCGCCGGTTTTGATTTATAAAATTCACAGTTTGGAAATATAAAAATAAATTTTGAAATTTGCCATCAAGTATACAAAATCTATACAAAAACTATGCAGAAGTGATACAAAGAAAGATTACAATACGTTTATACACGGTACGGCAGAAAAATTTTGTTACTTTTACGATTATTTGCCGTAATTTAAAGTAGAGACAAAGAAGAAAGGAAGTAAAGGCATGAAAATTAAAATCAGAAATATTATATGTATGCTTTTGGCATTTGTAATGCTGCTTTCTCTGGCAGCCTGCGGAGGCGGAGAGAAAGAAAAAGAAAATCTCCCGCCGCAGGAGCAGCTTCCGCAGGCGGAAGAAAAAGAGCTTTCGGCAGATAATACGGTAGAAATAAATTACGGCGCAGAGGCAGTAAAAAAGCCGGAGGGCGTAAAAACAATCCTGAATACGGCGTTTTTCAATAACAGCATGTATCTTCTGGGCCTTGACGGCAACGGAAACACCCTCTTTTTCTCCACTCCTTTAGACGAAATTCAGTGGACAGAGCATAAAATTGCAATAGAGGCCGTATCCCCTGACAGCTATATGGAAATTAACGGCATGATGGTGGATGAAAGCTCCGTTTACATCTCCGGCATGAGCTGGGATGAGAACGGAAACGAGCTGAATGTTCTGCGGGTGTACGACAGGGAAAGCGGAGAGCAGACTGAGGAATTTAATCTTGAAGACATGGGCTACATGTTCCGCCCTCAGTGGCTTAAAACCGTAAACGGACTTATCTGTGTATCCGACGGCATGGCAGTGCTTATAAAAGAGGACGGCACGGTTGAAACTCTTACAGATGAGAGCACATACTTTGCAGCACAGGTTCAGGACAAAGTAATTCTCTGCATTGCACAGGGCGAAGAAAAAAACCTTGTGGAGCTGGACGGTGAAACAGGAGAGCTTAAAAAGCTCTGCGCCGTAAACGGCAGGTTTAAACCTTACATGGACTGCGGTTCATACATAAGTGAAGGCCCTGTTATTATGGCCGACAGCGACAGCGTGCAGGAAATTAACCCCGAAACCGGAGAAACAGCGGACATGCTCTACTGGAACGACATCGGAGTTGCCGCAAGTTCCGGAATACAGAGTATGTATGTGACGGCGGATAAGGAAATTTATCTTCCTGTCAGTGATGTGTTTTCCGACAAAACGGAGATTTATAAAATCTGCCATCAGGACGGCGGCACAAGAAAAACTCTGGTAGTTTCCTCCGGTGCAGGTGTCGGGGGAGTATATACAAACGATGCCATTGCAAAGTTTAACCGTGAAAACGGCGAATATGTAGTAAGACAGCTGGTCTACAATCAGGAGGATGCAGATAAAATCCTCACCCAGATTATAGCAGGCGAGGGGCCGGATGTATTTTATATAGGAAGTACCACCGACAGAGAGAGCGCCTTTACAAGAGTAAATCCGGGTAAAAACCTCTTTGTTGACCTGATGCCCTATCTTGAATCCGACCCGGATATTAAAAAGGAAGATTTCCTGCCGGGCGTTCTGGAAAGCATGACCGAGGACGGACATATTTATGCCATGCACCCTGCAATTCAGGCCATAAGCATTGCAGCACCAAAGGAGTTTGCAGATGCCCTTGAAAACTGGGATATGGAAAAGCTTAAAGAGCTTTCCGAAAATCTTCCCGAGGGCTACACCCTCTTTAACAGAAACAGAGAGGGCATGATGGAATATCTCTGCACCCTTGCAAGTGTACATTTTGTAAATAAGAGCGAGGGCACATGTTCCTTTGACGACCCGGATTTTGCCGCATGGCTGGAAATTATAAAAAATGCAGAGCCTTATGACTGGGATAACAGCGCAGGCTATGCCCTTTTACCCTGCTATGCAGGCAACAATATCCCTAGAATGAGCAGGGAGGCATTCGGTGACTATGAATATGTAGGCTTCCCCAGCTCTGAGGGCGGCATAAACTACCTTTTAAGCTCTGTGGGCGGTTACTCCATTATGGCAGACAGCGAAAACAAGGAGGCTGCTTGGGAATACATTAAAATCCTGCTTTCCTATGAAATTCAGGACAGCCTCAGAGCCTTCGGCTATCCGGTAATGGCAAAAAACTTTGAGGAGAGCATGAAAACAGAGCAAGACCCGGAATACGGAATAGACGGTAAACAGGAGGATGCGGAAAAGCTTAAAGCCATTATTGCAGACTCTGCCGGCATGTGCGAAATGAATGCTGTCAGCGATATTATAATGGAAGAGGCGGAGAAGTATTTTGCAGATCAGAAGCCTCTGGACGAGACAGTTCAGATGATACAGAGCAGAGCGGGCATTTATCTTGCGGAGCATATGCAGTAAATAAAAAAGACGGTTCGGAACACCGAACCGTCTTTTTTTACTGGTATTTTTTACCCACAATGTACAGTGGAATAAACAGCCCGCCCAGGCAGAGAATGAGAAAAATATAAAGCTCATATGAGAAAAAGAATTCAAAATCAAAGACATTTGCAAGAAAACATAATCCGGGATAAATTCCCGCCATAAGGCAGGCCCAGATTTTTCCGGCATTTAGAATATGAGGCCAGTTTGAATTATTAAAATAAAGACCGGGCACGTTCATACGCAGAATTCCGTCAGCCATTCCCTGAACTTTGTTTTCATCGTAAAATTTCGGCAGTCTGCTTACTGCAAACAAGCAGAAGTATGAGCCGAAAATCACGCCGAACATAAGAGCGAGCAGCACCGTTGAGGAGATTGAGCCGTAATAATAATCAAGGGTAAAGAATATCCCGCCGATTATAAGGGAAAGGGGATATATTATAATGAACGGCCCTTTATCCTTATACACCCGCTGGGGCTTTTTATCGGAAAGGGAAATGGCGGTTTTTACTAAGTCATCCACCTGCTGAGCATCTATTGGGTTTTCAGCTGCCTTCCCGCAGGTTAAAAGTTCTGTTGCGCTTATTTCAAATAATTCGGACAGGGGAATTAAAAGGGCAGTGTCAGGAATACTTACGCCGGTTTCCCACTTGCTTACGGCTTTATCGGAAATATACAGCTTCTGAGCTAAATCTTTCTGAGTCCAGCCCCTGCTCTTTCGCAGCTTCGAGATATATGCTCCGAATTCTTTTCTGTCAATTTCATACATGGCGTTCACCTCGGGAAAAGTTTACGACAAGAGGGCATTTTATGCAACCGAATGTCAGTAGAATTGTACTTTCTCGGAATAAAAGTTAAGAGGCGATAGGGAATAAAGCCCATATCGCCCCTTATTTGGAGATGATTATTTTTTAGTCGTCCATATCCTCAAAGGCTGCAAGACCGCGCTTGCCCTCAACCTTTGCGTCTCCGTGCTTAACAAAGAGCATGGTGATAAAGCTCATTGCCACGAAGAATGCGGCATAGGGGAACAGAACCTTGTATCCCACATGGCGCATAAGAGTACCGGCAACAACAGGGGTAACAACCTGAGCTGCCATAGATGCGGTGTAGTAGTAACCGGTGAATTTGCCCACATCGGAGCCTTTGCACATTTCAACTACCATAGGCAGGGAGTTTACGTTGATAGCTGCCCATGCAAGGCCTACCAGAGCGAATACGATAAACATAACAATGTTGATGGTATTGTAAAGGGTGGTGAGCACAAAACCGGCACCGAAGCATACTGCAAGCAGAATTACGCCGAACAGAATGGTCTTTTTTCTGCCGATTTTGGAAGCGATTGCACCGATGGGAATGTAGGAAACGATTGCACCTGCGGTTGCAACCATAAGGCAGGTGGAAGCGCCGCCCAGACTCTGACCCATAACCTTGCTTACATAGGTGGTAAACCATGTGGTAACGCCGTTGTAGCCGAAGAACCACAGGGCGATGGATGCGAGCAGGAAGATAAGAGAGCGTTTAACCTCTTTGGGGAGAACTTCGTTGCCGGTACCTGTTCCGTCATCCTTTGCAAGGTCCCATTCGGGGTGCTTCTCTTCAAGGGCTTTGTTTTCGGCTGCAAGCTTAGGCTCCTTTATAGTGAGGAACAGTATGCCGATAGAAACAAACATTATGGATGCAACTATAACGAAAAGGGGCTGGTAGTTTACATGCTCCAGACCCTGAACCTTGGCGTTGGGGTACATGACTGCGGCAACCATAAGGTACAGCAGACCGCCGACGGCACCCATAAGGTTAATGATTGCATTACCCTTGGAGCGGAGAGGCTTGGGAGTAAGGTCGGGCATGAGCGCAACGGCAGGGGAGCGGTAGGTTCCCATAGCCAGAAGCAGGAGGCCCAGAACAATAACAAAGGATACCAGTTTAAAGGTTGCAGGCTCTGCGGCAAAGCTGTTATCCAGTATAGGCAGAATATTTACAAGAATAATGGCGCAGCCTGTACCGAAGAGGATAAAAGGCATACGCTTACCGATTTTTGTATTGGTTCTGTCAGAGATACTTCCGAAAACGGGCAGAAGGAAAAGGGCGAGAATATTATCAGCTGCCATAATGGCGCCGGAGAATGTCTCGTTGAGGTGGAAAGTGTTGGTGAGAATGAGTGGGACAATATTATCGTACATCTGCCAGAAAGCGCAGATGGATAAAAAAGCAAGACCCACAAGAATTGTGCGTTTGTTGTTTAGCTTGAGCTCGTTCATTCATTTGTCTCCATTTCTGTGATAATAAGATGATTTTACAATATATTCATAAAATATACAAGTACCATATATAACTAAAAATTGACTTGAAGATGTAAGAAGTGGTAAAATATAAAAAAAGGAATATAGTTAAATATATGACTATTTCGCGGAGAGCGAATGTGCTCCGCTGTAACGGAGGTAATAAAATGGAAAAGAAAACAAGAAATGCCCTGATTATAGGGGCTGCCGCGGCGGCTCTGCCCTTACTGGCGATTGCGCCCGCACGTTCATCAAGACGGCAGAAAGCACCCTTTGTGGGCCGCAATTTCGCCCACAGAGGCCTTCATTCAAGAGATAAATCCGTGCCTGAAAACTCTCTGGAGGCTTTCCGCCTCGCAGCTGAAAACGGCTACGGTATAGAGCTGGATGTTCAGCTCAGTAAAGACGGTCAGGTTGTGGTTTTCCATGATGATACACTGGAAAGAGTCTGCGGAGTCAATGCAAGAGTTGACGAAAAGACTCTCGCTGAGCTGAGAGAACTTAGTCTCTGCGGCTCTGAATACACAATTCCTCTGTTCACAGAGGTTCTGGACGTTATAAGAGGCAGAGGCCCGCTGATAGTTGAGCTTAAAACCGGCAAGCGCAACCGTGAGCTGTGCGAAAAGACCTACGCTATCCTTGAAAACTACAAAGGCGATGTATGTATTGAGAGCTTTAACCCCTTTATCGTTGCATGGTTCAGAATTCATGCAAGAGATATGCTGAGAGGTCAGCTTGCAGCTCCTGAGGAAGAATACACCATGCTGCCTAAAATTCAGCGCTTTATCCTCAGCAGAACCCTGCTTAACTTCATTGCAAAGCCCCACTTTATCGCCTACAAAATAGGCAGACGCCCTCTGTCGGTCCGCATGTCTGAGCACATGGGAGCTATAAAAGTGGGCTGGACTTCCCACGAACCCAGAAACGAAAAAGGCAGAGATGCTGTTATATTCGAGTTCTATAAGCCCAGACTTAAGTTTAAATAAGGAACAGTGCAGAAATGAAGAAAACTAAATTAGCGTTTCTCGGCCTTATCCTTATAATTGCGGCTGTGGCCGTTAGCTACCTTGTGAGCGGCAACACTGTGAAGATTTTTGCAAATATCGCTCTTATAGCCGGTATTATCCTGGTGGTAAAAGGATTTACTCCCGGCGTTAAGGAAAACGACAAGGACACTGAGGAAGAGACGCAAACCGGAGAATAAGTCTGCGTATCCGAACCGTTTATAAGTGTTCGGATAATATTAAACTGAATACCAAATCGGCAGCCGCAAAGCAGAAGCTTGCGGCTGCTTTTTATATTTGAAAGACGCAGTTTTACACAGTTAACCGCTCTTTATTATATACATGAAATTTGCGAAAAATGTGCAAAAATATGCTATGCAGACAGCTACCAATTTGAGGTATTACATGGTATACTTTTCTGCACAAATTAAAATTTTACGGAGAATTTTATGAAAAATCGCTTGCACGTTTGGCGTGGTTATTATAGGGGAGAAGTGGCTTTATGAGTAGCAAAACTATTGATTTAGACAAAATTGCTAAAAGACTGAACGAAAATTATCCGCAATGCCGCATTACCGAGACTGACGGCAGACTGGTAATCGAGCTGCCCATTAGCAAAATTGAGGTAAACGGTTTCCATGTTGCTGTTTCTGTTTTGGACGAAGCTTTTGACGAAGTGGATTGTGAGAATACCGATGAGCTTTACGAGGTGATTGAAGAATTCATTCTTGTGCTCCGGGAAGATGAGAAATACTGCAACCCCACTTTTACCCGTGCCAATAAAAATGCCGCAAAATATTTTCGAATGCTTTTGTATGCGGCTGCTGCGCTGCTGGCTGTAATGATTATAGTATGCAGTGTATTTGATTTATCAATGGTTTATCTTCTGATAGGTGTTATTGTACCTTGGTTTGCAGTAATTCCCATGCGGTTTATATGCGGAAACAGCTTTAAACGTGACTGGGTGTGCCCTCACTGCGGCGCAAGCCTGCCGATAGAAGAAAAGAAAATTATCCCGTGTGCAAAGTTTGCCGCAAGCTGTCCCGAATGTGGTAAATCACTGCTTGAAAAATCGCTGGTGGAACAGCTGAAAAAGGATATTTTCTCAGAAGAAAATGAAGATGCAGAAGAAGCATCGGATTATAAGCCTGAAATCCCGAAACGGGGCGGAAAGAAAGTCTGCACCGTTTTCGGCATTGTTCTGCTGATTTTTACTCTGGTTTTCAGTGTTCTTATGTTTGGGTATGTTGAGAGCAAAGAACCTGCTGTCACAGTATTAAATGCAATTACGCTTCTTGCAGCAGGAGCTATGGGCGCGGCTCTTATCTTTTGCCATGAGCCGGAATTTGAACGAGTAAGCAGCCCCAAAATTGTAGTTTGTGAGAGAAAATGGATACAGGGCTTAGGAATTGCTGTTTTAATTCCCGGCCTTTTGCTGCTGTTTGCATCTTTTGTTGTCTCTACGGTTGCGCCGGTTTCAATCGGACAGGTTATCTTATTTTCCTTAGCAGGGCTGTTCCTTTTAGGCCTTGGTGCATGGATGTGTCTGGCACGGAGAAACCGCGTGGTTTACATCTGCTCTTCTGCTGTTATATATGTAAGCAGCTTCGGCAGAAAGCGGGAAATTGAGTGCGCTGAGATTTCAGATGTAAAGCTTGACTCATCAGGTTCAATTAAATTCCAAAATAAGACAGGAAAAACGCTGTTTTCCATAGAAAACAATATGATTGGTGCGGACAGTGCTATTGATTGGATAGACCGGCAAAAATTCCCCGTCAATGCCACCAAAAGGTTTGAAAAACAGGTGGAACAGATGGAAAACGAAAATGTTGTGTCATGGCACGAAGAGTATCGAACACCTCTGCATGAGCATCTTAAAGCCATTCGGGCGGGCCTTGTAATTGTGATGCTGCTGTTTGCAGCAGGCAGTATTGCGCCTTTGGTGCTGTATCTGCATGACAAATTGAAAATAGCCCAAGCAATCTATCTGACGAGCTTTTCTCCTCTGCCGCTGCTTTTGTATTACCTTGCTTTTGCACCTGTGCTGGCATCTGATTTTCCGGCATGTGCAACTGAAGAGTGGAAATCTATGCACATAAAATTCCCGGTTATAAGCTTTGCTTTTATTTCACTGTTTTCCGGGGCTAAGATTTTCTATTTCTGGGAAAAAAATATTTTGCAGGTTGCAGATTCCGGCCGTTTTATGCTCTTTATGGGAGTGATTGCGGCGGTGCTGATTGCACTGTTTTATATTCGTACACCGAAACGTCTGCGTAAATTGGACGCCTTTGTAATGATTATATTAAGCCTTTTTATGCTTGCTTTGGTGATTACTTACGGCGTGAATCTGGCAATTTCCGGACCTGCGGAGCATTATACTGCGGTTGTAGTTGAGCGGACGGAACCCTCAGCCGATGACGAAAATGCAGATCGAACACTGACTGTTTTACTAAATGACGGAACTGAAACCACCCTGAACGTAACTGAGAGCGTGTACAATCTGGAAAAGTCAGGAGTTGAATTTGTGGTTTGCCAAAAGGAAAATTTCCTTGGGATACGCACGGTTCGCCTCCATCTGCCGGAGGGGACGGACGTTTCCCGGCTTTTAAATCCAAACCAAAACGGAGAAACACAATAAGGAGATCTGAGTGAAATGAAAAGAGAGTGGAGCCGGATCATATTTATCATTACGTTTATGATTATGGGTATTCTGATAGGCCGGGTTATGGTGTCTGCTCAGATAGCACAGTTAAATGACCCGGAGATTATCCGCCTTTTTACGGAGAAGGGTATGGAGGTGCCTGAACCTTTAAGCTTTGCTCCGTGCATATGCTGATATACAAGCTTTGTGCAGCCTGCACGAGATGAAATTGAGGAGGACTTATCATGTTTGGCTTTAAGAAAAAAGAGAAAAAACCGCTGCTGATCAAAACAAAAGATGTTTTTCAGATAATAAAATCTGATTACGACAATGACTCAGCCTTTACCCTTGCTGAATTTATCTGTGATAATCAGCATTATCTTATAGGCTCCTGTGTTCATCCGCCTGAGGCGGAGGAGAGAAAGGAAAATATAATATTTATTTTTCAGGATAATGTATACAGAACCTTTGAGGAATTTGAAAAAATGTCATATATCGGTTTCACCAAAGTATCTGAGCTGGAACAGCCTGTGGAAATAGTCAGAGCGGGTATTGTGGGAAATGACACTTTGCTGAAAACGCCATGGGGTGATAAAAGACTGGCTGACAGAGCGGTAAATAAAGACAGCTGACCTTGACGGTACAAAAAAGTATGCAGCTTACAAAGAAACAGAAAATGAAAAGGGCGAGTTGCACATGAAATTTTTGGCTTTGCTGATTACCTCATATCTTGCAGCAGGGGTGCTGGATTTGCTGTCAAAGAGAAATCGCAGCACTACCAAGTCTCTTAATAAGTTTACTGTGAGAACCATAATGGATGTGGCGTATATATGTGCAATAGGCGTTGCAATGTGGATAGCTTTCATTGTATTCATACTCCTGTCAGAACCTGAGCGCCTTGACGACGGACGCTTTATGATGGTTTTTGTTCCCCTTACGGTTATTTGGCTGGGAATAACCTTCTGGGGCATGCTGGCTCCCGTAAAGGGCGTGTGGGACATTGTGGTTGACGGTGATGATGTAACGGTTATTAAGGCGTTTATTTTTAAACGGCACTGGAAAATTTCCAACATTTCCTATTGCAAGGCGAAAAGGGGCGGCATGAACGTTTATGTGGAAGGGCGGAGAAGAAAAGCCTTTTTCATAGACGGCATGACCGATCACTACTCAAACTTTGTAAAACGAATGGAAAAAGAGGGGAAAGAAATCCGTTTTCCTGCGGTAAAATCATGAATTTCAATCATATGGACGAAAGAAGGAGAGAGGCATATGAAAAAGTTCCTGAAAATTTTAGGAATAAGCGCAGCTGTTGTGGCTGGTGTTTTTGCGGCCTTATTTATTTTAGGATGTATTGCGGGCCCCTCCGAGGATAGGGACAGCGAATTTTATACATACACACCGGAAGAAACAAGGGAATATAATCCCTTGCTCCCGCCTTGGGGTATGCCTGATGAAAGTAATATTACAGATTCAATGTATTATGACACTGCGGAAGAAGCCATAGAGCACGACAAAACACTGGCAGCAGGCGATGAGGAGCAGAATAAGGACGAAAATATGCTGAACCATGTTACCGAAGTTCTGCACACATGGGAAGGCGATGAATATGTTACTCTCTTTTACCGCGCGGAAAATGAGGATAACTCAAAACAGGGCTTGGTGTTTGCAAAGTGCAGAAAAAAGGACTTTGACGGAAAAACAAAATATGCTTTTGTAAATTCACAGTATACTATCTCTAAGCCTGACACAAAGTATATTATTCATTTTGAAGAGGATATCGGAGAACTCTTGAGCCTGAGCGATGCAATGCAGGATATAAATCCTTCGTATCCCGATACCCGTTTTGTTTACGGATATTCCCATAACAAGAATATCTATTCCCTTGAAGTTGAGGGACAAAAGCCGGACGGAATTATCGAACTGGATATGTATGGCAGAACCATGTACTTCTGGTACTTTGATGACCTGAAAAGTGATAAAGCCGGCAGCTCTTTGAGCTATACTGTCCGCAGAGCAGATTAAATAAGAGCTGTACGCAGCCAAATAAAAAGGGAGCGCATCAATGATGCGCTCCCTTTTATACGTTTATTCTTCTTTTTCCTCGGCTTCTTTTAAATCCTCGGGCAGAACCGCCATAAGGTCCTCCTTACTAGGAGATTCCATTGCAGCCACACGGTTTGACTGGCGCACTATCATATCCTCAAAGATGTTTCGCACGTCGCGGCCGTTGCCGAAGTTGTCGTCTCTGTTTTCGTAGAGAGAGTCAAACAGCTCCATTGCCGCTTTTTCCGCCTCTTCTGTCAGCTCGTAGCTGTTCTTTTTGCATCGGATGCGGAAAATTTCCATAAGCTCCTCACCCTTGTAGTCGGGGAAGTTAAAATATTTATTAAAGCGGGACTGGAGGCCGGGGTTGGAGCTGAGAAACTTCTCCATAGGCCCTGTGTAGCCTGCAACTATAACCACAAGGTCATCTCGGTTATCCTCCATGGCCTTGAGTATGGTCTCGATAGCCTCTCGGCCGAAGTCGTTTTCTCCGCCGGAGGAAAGGGAATAGGCTTCATCTATAAACAGCACTCCGCCCAGAGCGGATTTAATAACATCCTGAGTTTTAAGGGCAGTCTGACCTACATAGCCTGCCACAAGGCCGGAACGGTCAACCTCCACAAGCTGGCCTTTGCTTAAAACGCCTATGGATGCGTAAAGACCGCTTATAAGTCTTGCAACGGTGGTTTTGCCGGTGCCGGGGTTTCCTAAGAATACCATGTGGAGAGACATGGGAGGAACAGGCAGTTCGTTTTCCTGCCTCAGCTTTCTCACCTTCATAAGGTTTACAAGGTTTTTGATGTCCTTTTTCACATCTTCAAGTCCAACAAGGGAATTGAGCTGCTCCATAAGCTCCTCAAAGCTGGGCTTGGGTTCTTCCTTTTCCTCGCTCTCGGCAGCTTTTTCCTCACCGCCGGAGGTCTGCACCTGAGGGGCATGCTTTTCCTTAAAGCTTGGGTCGGAGTTTGTGACAAAATCCAGAGCGTTAAGCCCCGCAATGCCTTTCCTTACGCCGGTTGCGTCGCAGATAGCCCCGAGCTTATCCGTACATTCGGTTATAAACTCGGCCTCTGCATAGCTCACCTCGTCGTCAGTTGCGGCAAGGTACAAAAGAATGTTGGTTAACATTCTTATAAAAGTACGGGAAGTCTGAGTACCTTTTTTGCCGTCGCTCTCCGCCAGATTCCAGAAGAAGGGGGGAGGCAGAATAATGTCCTGCTCACACACGGCATGGGTCAGGTTCCAGAGAAGCCAGTGAGGCTGGGGCTGATTTTTGGAATAAATCTGGTTTGCCATGTCCACATGGCGCTCCGTAATGCCGCCGCATCTGCTCCACAGAGACAGGGCGCACTGGGTCACATATTCGTCCAGCTCCTTTGCAAGTGCTCTGCTTCCGATGCGGTAAAAAGCATCGGTATTTACTGTATAAATTTTATGAAATTCCTCAGGGGAACGGTTCCAGGTGGTAGGCATAGTCATACGCTCCTTGCCTTAACAATAATACGCTCATTATAAAAAGAAAATGCGGACAGGTCAATAGCTGTCCGCATTTTAAGACGTATTTAGTTAAATGGTGCAAAGCGGCTGCCGCCTTTGGGCTGCTTTCCCGGCCGCAGCTTCAAGCCCGCCTTTTCCGCTGCCTGCCGGCCCTGCTTTTCATTTTTTACCCGCTGCCAGACCTTTTCAAAGTTTTTAAGCTCATTCAGCATTTTTTCGTCCATTTTCTCTCACTCCAAACCTTTCTCAGTTCTTAACATTCTATGCTGACTATTGCAAAGAGGTTAAAGATATGAGATAATAAACCCACTATAAACTGATTTTACGGGATGTGTAATATATGGCAAGATTTTTTATGGCAGGCACCAATATTCTGGGCGGCATGGCAATTATGAAAGGCAGAGATGCGGAGCATGTCCGTGTTCTCAGACTCCGTCCGGGCGAGGATATGATAATATGCGACGGCAAGGGTACCGACTATAAATGCCGTCTTGTTAAGGCCGATAAGGAGCAGGTTGAGGCAGAGGTTATCGAGGTTGTAAAATGCCCCGCAGAGCCTACTGTAAAGGTCACCGTTCTCTGCGGTCTTCCCAAGGGAGACAAGACGGATTATATTATTCAGAAGTCCGTTGAAGCAGGTGCAGATGAAATTATGTTCTTCCAGTCTGCAAGATGTGTTGCAAAGCCCCAGAACATGGAAAAGAAGCTGGAGCGCTGGCAGAGAATTGCCGAGGAGGCTGCAAAGCAGTCCGGCAGAGGCATTATCCCTCAGGTCAGCTGGGCGGGAGATTTTGCGGGGGCTCTGGATGTGGCAATTAAACAGGAGCTTGGCATCTTCCTTTATGAAACCGGAGAGCGGGAGGCTTTAAGCGACGTGCTGGACGGCAACAGAGAGGTTAAGAGCATTGCCCTTATGACCGGCCCCGAGGGCGGCTTTGAGGAGTTTGAAACCAAGCTTGCAAAAATTGCAGGGCTTCATATCTGCTCCATGGGTGAGCGTATTCTCCGCTGTGAGACAGCACCCATTGTGGCTCTCACCGCCGCAATGTATGCCACCGGAAATCTTGCATAAGAAAAAGATTGCAATAAAAACGGAGCGTATCAAATGGCTGCGCCCCATAAGGAAGTTTTTAAGAAGAGCAGCAGGTGTCGGAATACCGACACCTGCTGTTCTTCTTTGCTTTCATACACTCGTTTTGCAGTATTTTCCGGAACGGGAGTATTATTCGCTAATAAGCTTAGATAGTTCCTTTTTTGATGTAATCCATACGACCTTGGTGTTATATTTTTCCAAGATCTGCTTTATTTCTTTTAGGTTATTCTTCTGAAAAGTATCTGTCCACTTTAAAAGATCA
>JAHHRQ010000087.1 GCA_020025715.1 Oscillospiraceae bacterium
CTTGCATATCTTCCGGAGGCACTGGTTGAATCAGAGGTAGGAGGGGACAGCATTTCTTTTGCTGTAAATTCATATCCTGCTCTTGTAAAGCTCTATACAAAGCACAAGGCATTGTATGAGCAGCACCCCGAAAGCGATGCAGTAATGAATCGCAGAATGGGCAGAAGAATACATAAGGTTCAGCCGGCTGAAGCTGCTGAACATTTTAAGATAAGTTTTAAAATTAGCCATAAATGGTATGACTTATGCTATTATATGGGTGATAAAATACTTTCAATTTTTTCAAGGAATAAAAAGGAAGAAGTTATATGATAGCCTTTGTAATCCTGCATTATCGTGCTATTGACAGCACCAACAAATGCGTTGACAGTATAAAAAACCTTAAGGGCGATAACAAAATAGTTATTGTAGATAACGCATCTCCCGATGGTACCGGCGCAAAGCTGGTGGAGCAGTATAAAAATGATGAGCAGGTAACTGTTCTTCTCAATCCTGATAACTCCGGTTTTGCCCGCGGCAATAACTATGGTACCGGATATGTTATGCAGAACATGTCACCTGATTACGTTGTTGTCCTTAATGATGACGTTGAGATTTTTCAGGAGGATTTCTGCCTTAAAATTGATGAGATTTATAAGGAAAAGCCTTTTGATATTCTCGGTCCCGATATTGTTTCGGTATTCTCCGGTATTCACCAGAGTCCTAAACGCTTAAACGGCTACGACCTTACTTCTCTCAGACGTAAGCAGGAGTATGTGCGCCGTTCAAGTCACCCCATTATGCTTCTATTAAGCAGCGGTGAAAAGAACAGTCCCACTATCTGGCGTTCAGCTCAGCGCAGGTCAAGAGCCAAGCTTAAAATTGACTCATCTAAACCCTTTGAAGGTGTTATTCTACACGGTGCCTGCGTTATTTTCTCTCAGCGCTATATGAAGAAGCATCCCGAACCCTTCTATCCCAAGACCTTCATGTATTTTGAAATGGAAATTCTTGAATGGCTTTGCCGTCAGGAAGGTTCAGTTGCTCTGTATGACCCCAGAATTACAGTTCAGCATTATCAGTACATGGCAACAAAGCTTGAATATAAATCCATTCTTCGGCGCTCAAAATTTGTTATGGACTGCCTTTCCGATTCTTTAAAGGCCGCAGAAGAGCTAATGCTTGAAAAGGAGAAGGAACTCAGAGAGCATGTAACCGGTAAGACTGAAAAATGTCTCTCTGCTGATACATAATAAAATGAAGAAAAAGAAAATAAAAAAATCTTCCCGGGCGTTTTTTACTGCTATTTCTTATATTTCACCAAAACTTAATACCAAGCTTCTTTTTTTGAGAAAATTCGGCAGGATGCCGGATCTTAAAAGTCCTAAGACTTTGAATGAAAAACTTCTTAAAATGAAGCTTGAGAGTTTCGGTACAAATCCTCTTGTAAGACAGTGTGCAGATAAATATCGTGTTCGCGAGTTTATCGAAGAAAGAGGCTGCGGCGAGTGCTTAAATAAGCTTTTAGCAGTTTATGACCGTGCAGAAGATATAGATTTTGATGCTTTACCACAGCAATTCGTTTTAAAATGGAATTTCGGCTGTGGCTATAACCTTATATGCGAGGATAAATCCAAGTTAGATATACCTCAGGCTGTACAACAGCTGAAAAAATGGGGAAAAGAGCCTTTCTGGGCTTATTATTCCGAGCTTCAGTACAGAGGTGTACCTAAAAAAATAATTGCGGAAGAGTTTATAGGCGACAAAGAAGGTAATCCTCCTGAGGACTACAAATTTTACTGCTTTAACGGTAACGCGTATTGCGTTATGCTCTGTGAGGGCCGTAAAGAAGGCTGGCCTAAGTTCTACTTCTTTGACAAGGATTTCAAATTGCTTAGAATAAACAGGGACTCAAAAGAGGCTCCTGCTGATTTTTCGCGTGCAAAACCTGAAGGAATTGATGATGCGTTTCGCATTGCTTCAAAGCTAAGTGAAGGATTTCCTTTTGTACGCGTAGATCTATACATTACCGGAGGTCAGGTCAGGTTCGGTGAAATGACATTCACTCCGGCGGCAGCTCTTGATAATAAGCGCTTGCCTGAAACCGACTTAATGTTCGGTGAAATGATGAAATAGGGAGAAATTACGGTGAAAATTGCTATTGTTGGCGCTGGTAACAGCGGCTGCGCGCTTGCTGCAGATTATGCATCAAGAGGACATGAGGTAACTTTAATCAAGACATCAAACGCCATGCATGATGATAACTTTAAATATCTGTCCGAAAATGGCGGTCTCATGGTTCTTGATGAGTTCGGCGTAGAAAAAAGCGGTGTTATTTCAAAGGTTACCCGCGATATTTCTGCTGTATCCGGAAATGACATTGTTATAGTCTGCGTACAGACTATATATCATAAAGCTCTTATGGAACGCCTAGTTCCTCAGCTTGAAGATAACCAGATACTTCTCATTAACCCCGGTTATTTATCTACTGCCTACGTGCTTTCTATTTGCCCTGAACCCAAGTTTATAATTGCCGAAACCGAAAGTACCTTTATAGACGGCAGAATTTCCGAGCCCGGACGTTTCCGTGTAGGATTCAGAAATGTTCGCAATCCTATCGGCGTATATCCTGCTTCTAAAACTCAGGAAGTGAAGGAAAAGCTGGATCAGCTCGGCACTCCTTTTACTTATTTAAAGACTGTGGTAGAAGCTTCTCTTCACAACCCCAATATGATAGTTCATACTGTGGGTGCTGTAATGAGTATACCCCGTATTGAGGCCACAAAGGGCGAATACTGCATGTACCATGAGGTTTTCACCCCCTCTGTCTGGAATATTCTCGAGGCTCTCGACTCAGAAAAAATGGAAGTTCTTTCAAGACTGGGCTGCGAAAAGCTCAGCTATGTGGAGGCCTGCAAGCTTAGAAACAGTCTTGACGAGAAGCGTGATGCAAAGGACGTTTTCTTTGATTACGCAGCAATGCCTACCAGAGCAAAAGGACCTGTTACCGTAAATTCCCGCTATATTACTGAGGATGTTTCTCAGGGACTCGTACTTTTAGAGTCCATAGCAAAGAGTTTAAATATTCCTTGCCCCATTACCACCTCTTTAATTGAGATTGCTTCTGCAGCTCTTGGTTACAGTCTGAGAGAAAAGGGAAGAAGCATTGATGCTCTGGGAAGAGAAAACATCAGAAAAATTCTTGATGACGCGGAAGGTTGATAGATAATGTCACGTTTTACGGCCGCGAAAAAGATTTTTAAAATGTGCAGAAAGCTCCATACTTTAAGGGGCGGTTCTACATTAAAATATTTTTCTGATGCGGTAGCTTGCAGCAAAAAGCATGGAGCCTCACCAGAAAATTACTTTGTTCTCCGCTTTTTTGAGTTAAGTGAAAAGGAAAGAACAACTTACCTTACTTCAGGCCGTTCCAAAAAGCTGGACAGAGTGCTGAACTTAAATGCTGCTGAGGATGAAAAGCAAAAGATCGGGCATAAATCATCCTTTAATAAAGCTTTTAAAGGTCTTGTAAAAAGAGATTTTATTTTTGCTCCGGAATGTGATTTTTCACAGTTTTCAGATTTTATAAATAAACATTCAGAATTTATTATAAAACCCGATACCGGCACAATGGGCCGGGGAGTGGAGAAGAAGCTTTCTTCGCAAATTGAAGATTTAAATGCTTTTTATTCTTTCTGCTGTGAAAACAATATACTTCTCGAAGAAGTAATAACTCAGCATCAGGAGCTAAATAAAATAAATCCTCACTGCATTAACTCAATTCGTATAAATGCAGCCAGAAGCAGTAAGGAAATCCGGCTTATCGGTGCATGTATCAAATGCGGTACAGGAAAAAAAGTTTCAGATAATTTCCATGCAGGCGGAATTGCCTATCCTGTTGATTTAAACAGCGGTAAGATTACAGGCCCCGGAAGAAACAATACTGAGCTTAAAGAATATGAAATTCATCCCGGTACAGATATAAATATGGTAGGTTTCCAGATACCTTATTGGGAGGAAATAAAAAAATCCGTTATAGCAGGCATGGAGCTTGTTCCGAGTCTCGGCTATATCGGGTGGGATATTGCAGTTACACCGTGCGGGCCTGAGATTATTGAAGGAAATTACAGCTGGCCCGGCGGAAATATAATTCAGTTTGACAGGGTAGGTAAATACCCATTATTATTATCATGTTGTGGTGAATGAAATGAGCAATATATTTACAGTTATCGGCAAAAATTTGAAAGCATACCCTGTACTCAGAAAGAGATTTAAAACCTACATTCAGGGAGTGCAGGAGCTGCCCAGCGGCTTTACAAAAAGCAAACTTTTCTATGATTACATCAATGTAAGACGTGCTAATCCTGAAAAGCGTGTATCCATGTCTGAATACATGATTTTTGCTTTGTATAATCTGCCTCCTGAGCAGCAGAAAAAGTTCCTCACCGACGTTGAAGCTACACTGCTTATGCGTCCCTATAACTCTGAATCTGAGCCTTACTTAAAGGACAAGTCTCAGTTTATGAAACTGTTTTCTGAGTTTATCAGCAGAGATTGGCTTTATCTTCCCGATTCCAATCCCGATGAATTCATGGCTTTCCTTCGTAAGCATGGCTCTATTGCATTAAAGCCTGCGCTTTCAAGCTGGGGTATAGGTTTCCGTAAGCTTAATGTAGAGGACGTCGATGATCCTGTGGCTCTGTTTAATGAGCTTTCTGAAAAGCTTTACATAGCAGAGGAATTCCTTACCTCAGATCCTGAGCTTGCAAAATATCACCCTGAATCCCTTAACACTCTTAGAGTTATCACCTTTGGTCTGGGAGATAAATTCAAGGTCTTCGGTGCAGGTCTTAGAGTCGGTAATAACGGCCTTCACGTTGATAATGCACACGGTGGTGGTATCTTCTGCGAGATTGATACCGAAACCGGTAAGATTATGACTGACGGCCTTGATGAGTGCGGCAATTATTATAAAGTGCATCCTATGACCGGTGTTGAATTCAAGGGACAGCAGATTCCATACTGGGATGATGTAATTGCGCTCTGCCGCAAGGCTGCTAAAACTCTGCCCTGCCTCCACGTTGTAGGCTGGGATGTTGCAATTCTGCCCGGCGGTAAGCTTGAGCTTATAGAGGGCAATCATAACCCCGGTATGAATATTGTACAGGCACCCGCAAAACATGGTGTAAAAGAGAAGTTCGCATCTCTGCTGCTTGATTTCTACGGACCTGCCGAGAACTGGGCTGCAAATTCCTGAGGAAGCAATCCTCTGAAAAGAGGCATAAAATGAGTAATTTTATTTTCAAAGAGAGCAATATAAATGACGTATATCTGATTGAACCGAAAATCTTCGGAGATAATCGGGGATACTTCATGGAAAGCTACAATAAAAAAGCTTTTGAAGAAGCAGGACTTGACTATACATTTGTTCAGGAAAACCAGTCCTGCTCCTCTAAAGGCGTTCTGCGTGGACTTCATTTCCAGAAAAAGCACCCACAGGCAAAGCTTGTTCGTGTTTTAAGCGGTGAAGTCTATGATGTTGCTGTTGACCTGCGGCATAACAGCCCAAGCTACGGTAAATGGACAAGCGCGCTGCTTTCCGGCGAAAACAGAAAGCAGATGCTTATTCCCCGTGGCTTTGCTCATGGCTTTTATGTTGTAAGCGACAGAGCTGTTTTTTCTTATCTTTGTGATGATTTTTATCATCCCGAAGACGAGGGCGGAATTATATATAACGATTCTGAGCTTAATATAAAATGGCCTGAAGAAAAAGATATTATACTAAGTGAAAAAGACAGCAAACTCCCATGCTTTAAGGATTTGGGCATAATATTCTAAAAAATAGCTGCTTAGCAGTAAAATCCCGAAAGAGATATGAGGGTGGAGAAATGAAGGTTTTTGTTACCGGTGTAAATGGACAGTTAGGCCATGATGTAATTAAGCTGCTTATCCAGCAAGGCTTTGACTGTGTCGGCAGCGGCAGTTCTGAAGCGTACAGAGGCATAAATGATGAAGTTGCTTTAAATCACTACATACAGCTTGATGTAAGCGATGGTGCAGCCGTTAAACAGGTTCTGAACAATTATAAGCCTGATGCACTTATTCATTGTGCAGCTTGGACAAACGTTGAGACAGCAGAAGACGATGATAATTACAGCCGTGTCTATGCAATCAATACTGAAGGCACAAGCAATGTTGCAGATGCCTGCCATGAAATAGACTGCAAAATGGTTTATGTAAGCACAGATTATGTTTTCGGAGAGAATGGAAACGAACCACATAAGGCAGATGACGTCAACTATGCACCTGAAAACGTGTACGGCAAAACTAAGCTGTTAGGCGAACTGGCTGTAAAAGAGAAACTGAAGAAGTATTTTATAGTTCGTACTTCATGGCTTTACGGTCTTAACGGCACCAATTTTGTTAAGTCAATTATAAATGCAGGTAAAAAATTCGGTAAGGTTTTTGTAGTTGACGACCAGATAGGAACTCCTACATATTCCATAGATCTGGCTAATTTGCTTATAAGCATGATTCAGTCTGACAAGTATGGTACATATCATGCATCCAATGAAGGCGGCTATATAAGCTGGTATGATTTTGCCTGTGAAATTTACCGTCAGGTTGACCTTAAATCCAAGGTATTCCCGGTAAAAACTGCTGACTATACCTGCACTAAGGTTAAAAGGCCCTTTAACAGCAGGCTTGATAAAGGAAAACTGGTCGAAAATGGTTTTGCACCAATGCCTGATTGGAAAGACGCTCTTCAGCGTTTCCTGCCTCTCATAAATATTGATTAA
>JAHHRQ010000088.1 GCA_020025715.1 Oscillospiraceae bacterium
GAACTGAGCTTGCTGTCCCCTGCCTGTATGCCGTCACCGGCTGAAATAACATTAAGCTTTCCGCCGCTGATTATAACAGCATTGAGAGCTTTAACGCCGTTGTCGGCAGCGTTGATTTCAGCATTGCCGCCTGTAATATTAAGCACATCCAGCGCCTTAATACCATCGCCGCCCTTGGCGGTGATATTTATTATTCCGTCCTCAAGGGTAACTTCGGCAGCGGAGGAAATTCCGTCGCCCTCGGCAGTGATTTCCGCCTCGCCGCCGCTTACGGTTATAAAGCCTTTGCCCTCTTTTTTATTGGAGCTGGTCTTAATTCCGTCATTTCCGGCAGTAACGGAGAGCTTGCCGCCCTTAAGTTCAAAGGACTCGGAGGCACGGATGCCGTTATTTGCAGCCAATACCGTAATATTCCCTGAATTTATATCAAGGTCATCCTTGCAGCCTATGCCGTTATTTATATAGCCCTTTATATTGAGAGTGCCGGTTCCCTCTATATCCAAATCATCCTCGGAGAAAATTACCGCGCCCTTGGCGTTCTGCTCATCAAATGGGCTGCCCTCAGTGCCTGATATAAGGCTGTTTTCGCTGCCCTCTTTAAGCTCTATTCTGGTATTTTTTGCCTGCTGCACATAAATTGCAGCGCCGTCGGGATTTTCCACATTAACTCCGTTAAGAACAAGGACCACATCATCCTGAGCATTGCCCGCATCAACTAAGATACTGCCGCAAAGCTCTCCGCTGAGGGTAAAGGTTCCGGCGCCGGTAATGCTTAAAACTCCGTCCTTAAAGCTGCATCCGCCGCCCTGAATTGCGGCATTATCCCCTGTTAATTCAACTGTGGTTTCTTTGCCGTTTCCGCCGCTTTCACCACAGCCTGCAAGCAGCCCCAGCATAAGAGTGAGAACAAATATAAGAGATAAAACTTTTTTCATTTTCTTTTCCTCAAAGAGACTCATTGTCCATTTCTTTTCCGCAGATTATGTTGAGGTTTCCGTTGCGGCAGCGTATATCGTCTATAAACTGCTTGCTGAGCTTATCTTCCTTAAGCTCTATCATATATGTAAGCTCATACAGGGTGCCCATGTTGGTGGTGCGTACCTTTACAAGCTCGTGGCTTCTGGTGTACTGCCGGAACAGGTCGTCAAACAGTCCGTCATAATCAAGATTTTCGGGTATGGTAATTTTAAGCTGGCGCTGAGCACTTCCCGCTTCTCCGAAGTGAAAACCGCTGAGCAGCAGGGCGAAAGCAGAGACTATCACAAAGAACACCGCCGCTATACCCACATAGCCCATGCCGCAGGAAAGTCCTACTGCCACAGTGAAGAAAAGGGCTGTAATCTCTCTGGCGCTGCCCGGTGCACTTCTGAATCTTACAAGAGCAAATGTACCTGCAACTGCAAGACCCGCTCCTATATTTCCGTTTACCATCATTATTACCAGCGTCACTACCGGCGGCAGCAGAGCCAGAGACTGTGCCCATGAACTGCTGTGGCTGTGGCCTCTGGTAAAGACCAGTGCGCTGAGCAGGCCTAACACAATAGAGCTCATAAGGCAGATTATAAATGACAGTAAAGTAATTTCGCTTCCTATTACACTTTCAAACATAAGTATTCACTCCGTCCAAATATTTCTCCAGTATATGATATTTATAGCAGTTTCCGTATTTTGAAAAACCGCTGGGATACACTTCGCACCGGCTGAGAAGCTCCGCCAGCCACATGGGGGCTGCACCGGGGATTTTAATCTCCATAACTATCTCCCCGTTCCGGAGGAGATTTTCTCCCTGACTTCCGCAGGTAAGGCGGAGATTATCCTCACGCCACCGGATGTCCTTATCAAAGGTTATTCTAAGCTCCGGATTATCCACCGCCACAAAAGCCAGTCTGTCGCAGGCAATAAACACCTTGGGACTGGGATTGTTCATCTTTAAAAACCAGTCAATTTCCCGTATCATCTGGCTGTCCTTGGGGGCGGGAGCCTTACCTGCAAGGTAAAGTTCAGCCTCCTTTGCAGTCATGGTGACACGCCTTTTATATACAACGCCTTTATACTTCTTCTTAAGCTCCACAAATACCATGTCATTGTCTTTAGGTACATTGTAGCTTCTCACTCTCAGCTTTTCCTTATATACCGGCCCCTCTATGGAGTTTCGGATAAGGCTGTAATCGTCGCTGTCGTAGTATATGCTGCAAACAGTGGAGCTGTAATATTCATCAGGCTTTATGTAGTTTTTTAGCTCCTCCCGCAGTACAGCATACTGCTCTGCGGTGAGAAGATATTTTTTCTCGTACCGTTTAAAGGTGAGCTTTGTGGCTCCCATTTTTATCCTCCTGTGAATTTATCCTTATTGTCCCAGACAGCGTGCCCGCTGTTCATCGCTGAGGCCTGCAAAATTACAGAACCTGTTGACGGCAATATTATGCCAGTCTTTTTCGGTGAACAGGGCTTTCAGATATTCTATATTCCACTGCCAGCTGTCAACAGTGTCGTTTAACAGCTCATGGTCACGGGGCACTTCCGGCGCAATAATTCCGGTAAGCCTGTCTATCTCCGCAATCACACTTTCGTCTGTGAGCACGGAATTAAAAAGCTCCGCGCCTCTTTCTGCAAGCTTATCCTTAAACTCCTGATTTTTAAGAAGTCTCAGAATAACAGAGGAAATGTTTGTGGAATCCTGAGTAAAGCTTGAAAAAATGCTGTCATAGCTGTCATAAGGGTCGCTGAACGTACTGTCCAGATCATAGAAAATCAGGCGCCATTTTCCGTCGGCCTCCGGAGAGCGGCAGAATTTCAGGTTACCCGAACCCAGATCCTTATTGCAGAAATAGCCCTCCAGAATCATCCAGTCCACAAGGCTGTCCACATCCATCATGGCGCAGAATTTGTCGTAATTCTCTTTAAGGCTCATGTCGTTATAATAGCAGAAATTATAAACATCATTATAAAGGTTGCTGCCGTAATAGGGGTTTGCATCTATAAGCTCAACGCTTTCTTTGCTGACCCCGGCAAGGGTTGAATAGTGGGCGGCATTGGGCTTTTCCATAATGGCATATATGCCGTTATATTTTCCGTCCACATACAGAACGCAGTATTTGCTTCTCTGGCTGATAACCGCATCACTTGCCTGAAGGCACAGGTTCTGGCACAGCTCGTTTTTTATAATGCTGCGTATCTGATCCTGTCCGCCTCTTAAAAGCAGGTTATGAAATTCAGTAACTCCGCCGCCGAAAATGTCATAATTTAAGGTTTCGGCACCGTATGCGCCTCTGAATTTAAGGCTCATATTCTTCTTTTCAAGAATAAGGCTTGAAAAGCCGTGCATTTCTATGCCGCAGGGCATGGTGAATGTTCCGTCGGCATCATAATAGGAGATGCTGGCAGGAACCTCCTGCCACTTATCGCCGTTGCTGTAAACTTCGTGAAGCTTATCCCTGTTATCACTCACAAGGCTTAAAACCGGCAGACTGTGGCCCTCGTTTATTATGCAGCTCACATCAAGAACTCTGCTTGACATAGCGCCTTCTTCAAAGCAAGCCGCTCTTATAACTCCGGTTTCAGTCATTTCAACAGGGGCATTATAAAGGGGACTATTCAAATTAGGTCTTGAACCGTCGGTGGTGTAATGGATCTCTCCATCGCCGGAAAGCTCCACTTTTACCCTGTCAACGCCCTCGCTTACACCGCCGCCGCTTACAAGTACCGGCATTTGGGAAACACGGCGGTCACCCTCAATGTTTCTGCTGTCGGGAGTGGGGCGGGATATGTAAAACCAGCCTTTTTCGTTTTCCACTCTGCCGTAGCTGCAATTATAGGGAATATCTCGGAGAAAGGCATAATCAATAATCTCTCCGGCGGAGTTTACAAGATACAGCTCCTCGGCATAGGAATCCAGAGACAACTGCTCTTCATCGGGATATACCGCTGCAATCTCCCCCGGCATCAGCAGTCTGTCGGGCAGGGGGTATTTTTTTGATTTATCAAGATTATCGGTAAGGTAAAAGCCGGAAAGCTCAATACTTTCATCGGAAAGGTTTTTAACTTCCACCCAATCGCTTCTGCCCTCAGGGGGTCTGCCGGACTGGTCAAAGCTTGAAACTGCGACCTCATTTATGGAAATAGAACCTTTCGGCTCAAGAGTATTCTGGAAAAGCTCATAGCTATCAGCTGAGTTTTCAAAACCGGGGGTAGGGTAGAGGCTCTTTTCAAAATTGCCCTCATCATTTAAGCAGAAGCTGCCCTCGCCCTGAGTTTCCCCGCACTCTCCGCTCATAACAAGACTGCCGTTTACATCATAAAGGCAGACTTTTTCACCCTGAGAAAGGGAAAAATCCGTGTGGAGAGTTTCCGCTCTATCCTTGCCGGAGGCAAAAACCACTATTCTCTCGTCTGCCTCAAGGCTGATTTCAGGCAGAACCCAGCCGGTTTTGCCCTCGTCGTCGGATAAACTCCAACCGCCGAGGTCTACACTTTCGCCGGATATATTGTGCAGCTCTATCCAGTCGGGGAAATCCCCGTCCTCATCCATAAAGCAGCCCTTGTTTTTCGGCATGAACTCGCTTATAACAATTTTCCCGCTCATAGGTGCAGGCTTTTCGCTTTCAGTCTGCCGCGTGTTTTCCGGCGCGGATTTTACCGAAACCGCAACTATAAGCGCCGCCAGAAGCAGACCTGCTATGATGCCGAGAATAAGTTTATTTTTTATAAAAAAGGATTTAGCTTTCTCCATTACTCCTCCGTGTGTTTAAAAACCTTTAAAGCACATAAAAATACATTATATTATACTCCATAACCACATAAGGTGTCAACGTTTGGACATAGCTGTAAAAGCTGCGCGAACAGTGAAATTCCCCTATTCTCAGATTGCAAAGAAGCCGTAAAATTGTTATAATGAAATTTAACTGTAAATCTTTTTACGCTTACTCTCAGGAGATATTATATATGAAAAACATTTTGATGATAGGTACCGGCGGAACAATAGCCTCTGAAATGGGTTCAAGCGGCTTAAGCCCCGAACTCAGCCCGGAGCAGCTTTTACACTATGTTCCCGCTATATCCAAGCTATGCAATGTGGAGTTTCTCTCCCTTTTCAGTCTGGACAGCACGAACATTGCCCCCCGGCACTGGATAGAGGTAACAAGAGCCATTGAGGAAAATTACGATAAATACGACGGCTTTGTGATAAGCCACGGCACAGACACCATGGCATACACTGCCGCCGCCCTTTCCTATATGATACAGGGTGCAAAAAAGCCCATTATCATTACCGGCGCGCAGAAGCCCATAAACTACGATTCCACCGACTCAAAGCTCAATCTTATGGACGCTTTCACCTGTGCCTGCTCTGAGGTGCTCCACGGTGTTGCAATAGTTTTCAGCGGCAGAGTTATCACCGGCACCCGCGCCAGAAAAACCTGCTCCAAAAGCTTTGCCGCCTTTTCAAGCATCAATTTCCCCGACCTTGCAAGCCTCCATGACCACAGGCTTATGTGCTACATTTCGCCGGAATATAATGAAAAGCCCGCATTTTTCCACGAGCTTGACGAAAATATCGGCCTTATAAAAATGGTTCCCGGCACCGACCATGAGCTTCTGGAATTTATGCTCCAGAGAAAGGATGCCCTTATTATCGAGTGCTTCGGTGTAGGCGGTCTGCCCTCATATGATGACGACAAGCTGTTTGATGTTATCCGCCACTATACAAAGCGGGGCAAATTCATAATAATGACCACTCAGGTGCAGAACGAGGGTTCCGACCTTTCCGTTTACAGCGTAGGCCATAGACTTAAATCAAACCCCTCCGTGCTTGAAGCCTACGACATGACCACCGAGGCCGCTTACGCCAAAATGATGTGGATACTGGCTCAGACAAAGGAGCCTGATACCGTTGCAAAGCTTTTCTACACCCCCGTTGCAAACGACATTTTATACAGAGGTTAAGAAATGAATAAAGTTATAATCATAGGCGGCGGAGCCTCCGGCATGATGGCCGCTCTCACAGCCGCCGAAAATAAAGAAAATAAGGTTATTCTCCTTGAGCGTCAGCAGCGTGTGGGAAGAAAGCTTCTCTCTACCGGAAACGGCCGCTGCAATCTTACAAACATTTACGCCGAGGGTAAAAATTACCACGGTGAGCAGGCAGAATTTGCCCTGCCCGCTTTAAACGCCTTTCCTCCCGAAAAAGCGCTGGAATTTTTCCACTCCCTCGGTCTTTTAACCGTAACTGAGCCCTCCGGCAGAGTCTATCCCCTTTCCGACTCTGCAAACAGCGTTCTGGATGTGCTGCGCTTTGCCATGGATAAGGCAGGAATTGAGCTTCGCACCTCATGCACCGTAAAGGAAATTGCAAGGGGCAAAAAGGGCGGTTATGAGGTATACACCGACGACGGCAGACTGGATGCAGACTACCTTATAGTTGCCTGCGGCGGTGCCGCCGGCGCAAAGCTTGGCGGCGTTATGGACGGCTATGAGCTTTTAAAGCCTCTTGGCCACAAGCGCACAAAGCTTCTGCCCTCCCTTGTTCAGCTTATATGCGAGGGTGATTTTACCCGCAGCTTAAAGGGTGTCCGCTGTGACTGTGCACTGAAGCTCGACGGCGGCGAATACGAAGGGGAGAG
>JAHHRQ010000089.1 GCA_020025715.1 Oscillospiraceae bacterium
AATGACGCAAATACTAATTACTGAAAAAACCAGTGAATGAAAATGACGCGAGCACTAATTTTTGAAAAATATCAGGGGGAGAGACATAAAAATCTGAAATTTTGTCAGTAAAAATCGGCTCCATTTATTGACAAAGACTTAACACAGTGCTATACTAAGATTGTAAGTTAAATAACTAACAAACATAGAGAACAAAAAACTTTAAAAAATAAAAAAGGCAGTTGCGCTGCTCTTGTTAATTGGAGGTAATTTGTTATGAAGTGCCCTCGCTGCGGACATGAAATGTATATGGATGACCATAGAAAAATGGATATGTACATGTGCTACGACTGCGGATATATTGAAAACCGCAGAATAGACTTTGAGCCTGATGCCGGTGCTACCAACTTTGAGCGTCTGAGCAGCATGAACCTGAATGAAGCAGTTGCCTTCATTTCAAAGGGACTGGGACTTGAGGAGAAAAGCATTGCTAAATGGATGGAAAAAGCTTACGTCAGAGCGTAAGATGATATAAAATTAACAATTAGCTGAAATAATGCGGCACAGCCATAGAGCCTGTGCCGCTTCTTTTATCTGCTTATCCAGTTCTTTAACAGGTGGAGGGCCAGACTGACATCTTTTCGGGCGGATAATTACTGCCGGAGTATGGAGGCGGCAGTTTTTACGGCGGATTTGCTTTCGATTTTCCGCTGTTTTAATTCTGCGGCACTTTACAATTACCGTTTTTTCTGAAATATTACGCACTGACATATTATTAACAATCGAGTTTTTCAGCAGGGGGTGTATTTTCAGAGTTTTACGGCAAAATTCAGAGTGTTATTGCAGTTCGGGGCGGTTTTGCAGTCCAGAGCGGTTTTGCTTTCGATTTTCCGCTGTTTTCATTCTGCGGCACTTTACAATCACCGTTTTTTCTGAAATATTACGCACTGATAAATTATTAACAATACAATGTTTCGGTAGGGTGTGTCGTTTCAGAGGTTACTGGCAAATTTCAGAGCGTTTTTGCAGTTCTGAGCTGTTTTGCAGTTCGGGGCTGTTTTACAGTTCAGAGCTTTCTAAGCTGCGCCTTTGAGGATAAATAGTGGTTACGTGCCTTCTAAAAGGGGTTGAGGCATTAAATCAGCGTTTTTTCAACATTTTCCGTACCGAAGTGGAGCATTTCTCGGAACGTGGCGCAGATTTAACGGCCGTATTTAATAAAACGGCCGTTTCTACTCCCAATTTGCGCTTGAAGCCCTGCTGATTTCCTCCTGAGGCGATTTTAATATTCGGGGGACACAATATTAAACGGCGGCAGAGAAGAATATGGGCGGCTTAAAAGCAATTTTAAGCCGCCCAATTTATATTCCTGATTAAATTCTGATCCATGCGCCATCGGGCCAGACCTGAGAGGCTATGCCGCTGTCCAGAAGCTCTATTAAAACCGACGGGGGTGCGGTGATATATGCACCGTAGCTGTAAATTCCGTTTTCCTCAACGTAGCTTAAGGCCTCATCATAAAACTCAGCCCCCGGCCCCTCCGGCAGACTTTTTCCCATAGTGAGCCGCTCTTTTGAAAATTGCAGGAGTGATTTAAAATGCTGCTCCAGATTTTCCGCCGTTCTGTCCTCACCTTTAATCTCAAGGTAGGGATACTTTTCATTTGCATTCTCCCGAATAAGCCCGCCGCTGAACGGGGTCATGCCGGTAAGGGGCAGAAACTGACGGTCTTTATCGCAGCTTCTTATACCCACCCAGACAATATATGCCCCGTAGCTTTCCTCCAGCTTATCGTTGAGCTGTATAAGCTCCTCCATGCTCATATCATGGGAAAAGCTGACGGAGGCATCTACGTTCAGATAATCGGGGAGCTGGGAAAGGGCTTCATAATAGTGAACCTTGCTGTCCTCATCCAGCTCAGAATTGGGATAGCCGGAGTTACTGAAGGCATTTACCGGCACAAAATCCAGAAAACCTCTGGGCAGGCTAAGCTCACCCTTATCCAAGTTAAGATTTGCATAGCTCAGTTCCCCGCCTTTAACCCTGTCCCAATAGGAAACGGTAATATCATAATCTGCAAAGCCACGGCGGGAGACGGAGGCATGATTTATGATGGTATAGGGGCAGAAAAGCTCACTGTATGCCGAGAGGGTCATATCAAAGTCACTTGAATACGGTATCCCCAGCTGCGCTTCATCCGGGTTCCAGTAGCTTTTTTCGACCGCCGGAACAATGCCATAAAATATTCCCGCAAAAATCGCAATACACAAAACTATACTGACCGTAACTATTGCGGCGCTGCGGCGGCGGAGACGGCGGCGGATGAGTTTCATATCCTCCAGCTCGTTTAATTCCGGCATGGGTAAAATTTCCTCGTCCAGATATTCGTTTATAAGCCGGCTTTTCTGAATTTCGCTTTCCACAAGCTGCCGTTCTTCTTCGGTAGCGGTGCCGGATTTATAGTTATTAAAGGCTGAATTAAAGTCCATATCCCTGTTCCTCCAGTTCCTTTCGTAAAATTTCTCTCAGCCTGCATATCCTCTGCCTTGCGGCGCTGTAACTTATGTGCAGGCATTTGGCGGCCTCCATAATGCTGAGGGATGAAAAATAATGAAGAATTATAAGCTCTCTGTCCTGCGGCTTTAATTTTCCGATTGCCGCCCACAGGGCTTTTCGCCGCTCGTCCTTTAAAAGCAGGCTCTCCGGCATTTCCTCCGCCGGAATAAACTCCAGCGCCTCGTCGGAGCACTGGCGCTTCTGCCGCCGCATGTGGTCAAGCCACAGATTGCGGCACACCCGATAGAGCCAGAATTTAAAAGACGGGCTTTCCTTAGGCAGTGTCACATAGGCTTTCACAAATGCCTCCGACACTATATCCTCTGCAAGGCTTAAATCTCCGCACAGACCGCTCATATAGATGAGCGCCCCGGCATAATAGCGCCTGTACAGGCTTTCCAATATATCTTTGTCCGCGGTGCTCACCCCTTTCACCTTATAAACGAATGAAAAGAAAAATTGTGACAAAAAAAGACCGAAAAAATTTTCGGCCTTTTAGATTTTGTTTTCAGAACAGGTCTGTTGAAAGGTATCTGTCGCCGGTGTCGGGCAGCAGAACCACAATGTTTTTGCCCTCAAATTCGGGGCGCTTTGCAAGCTCTATTCCGGCGGCGAGAGCGGCGCCGGAGCTGATGCCAACCAGAACGCCTTCCTTTTTACCCACCAGTCTTGCGTACTTGAATGCGTCATCATCGGAAACGGGGATAACCTCGTCATAAACATCTCTGTCCAGAATTTCGGGGATGAAGTTTGCGCCTATGCCCTGAATTCCGTGCTTTCCGGCGGGATTGCCGGAGAGAAGAGCAGAGGTGGCAGGCTCAACGGCAACCACATGCACGTTCTTATCCTGCTCCTTTAAATATTTGCCGGTGCCGGTGACGGTGCCGCCGGTGCCTACGCCTGCGACAAATGCCGCAACGTTTCCGTCGGTATCACGCCAGATTTCGGGGCCGGTGGTGAGGTAATGGGCCTTGGGGTTTGCAGGGTTTACAAACTGGCCTGCAATAATTGAATTGGGGATTGTGGCTTTCAGCTCGTCCGCCTTTTCCAGTGCCCCGCTCATGCCCTTAGCACCGGGGGAGAGCACCAGCTCTGCGCCGTAGGCTTTCATTATCTTCTGACGCTCCACAGACATGCTGTCGGGCATGACGATAATGAGTCTGTAACCACGGGCGGCGCAAACAGAGGCAAGACCGATGCCGGTGTTGCCGGATGTAGGCTCGATAATAACGCTGTCCTTTGTTAAAAGACCGGACTTTTCCGCCTCGTCCAACATGCTCTTTGCAACTCTGTCCTTAACAGAGCCGGCGGGGTTGAGATATTCAAGCTTTCCGATGAGCTTTGCTTTAAGTCCAAGCTCTTTTTCGATATTTTTAAGCTCCAGCAGGGGAGTGTTTCCTATAAGCTGGGCGGCAGAGGTATATATTTCAGCCATTTTCATTCTCCTTATATTCTATAAATTCGTTCCATGGGTATTCATTGTTTGGCATTACTTCAAAATTCATTTCCCTGCGGGTAAAGGGGTCGGTGAAGCTGAGCGCCTTTGACCAGAGGGCAAGGGGGCAGTCCTTATAAGTGCTGCCGTATTTTACATCCCCTAAAAGGGGCATTTTTCTGGATGCAAACTGCACCCTTATCTGATGTGAGCGGCCGGTGAGAAGCTGAATTTCAACAAGGCTCTTTTTACCGTCGGATTTCAGCACCTTATAACTCAGCTCCGCATCCTTAACGCCCTTTCTGGGGCGCTTTACCACATAGCTTTTGTTTTTGGCGCTGTCTTTAAACAGCAGGTCTTTAAAAATTCCTTCCTTTTCTTCGGGACAGCCCTCCACAACGGCAAGATAGCTCTTTTTTAAGCCCCGGTTCGAGACAAGGCCGGAGAGCTTTCCAGCGGCTTCCTTAGTCCTGCCGTAGAGCATCAGCCCGCCCACAGCTCTGTCGAGACGGTGTATGGGGTAAATTTCGCCTCCGAGCTGCTCTTTTAAAAGCTCCGGCATACCGGGGCTTTCAGACAGCACTCCCGCAGGCTTTATGCACAGGATAAGTCTCTTATCTATATATAATATTTTAATTTCCATTTCATCACCGGATGTATTTTAACCCACTTTATAGCATTTCGCAATAGCGGACTGAAAACCCATTGTAAGAAGTTGTCCAAAAGCTGACGTAAGATAATGTCGAATATTGTAAGGATATACTATTGAAATGGCGGAACTTTAAATGTTATTATAAAATAGCGAGATAGCAGGTATATAAATAGGAGATGGGTTAATGAGCATTTCAAATGTACTTTCTCTGCTGGGCGGCGTTGCGCTGTTCCTTTTCGGTATAACCCTTATGGGTGAAGGTCTGAAACGAGTTGCGGGTAATTCCCTTGAACTGGTGCTTTACAGACTCAGCGGTACTAAGCTGAGAGCTGTTTTATTAGGTACCGGCGTCACCGCTGTTATTCAGTCATCATCCGCCACATCTGTTATGGTGGTGGGCTTTGTAAACTCAGGTATGATGAAGCTCAGACAGGCGGTAAACGTTATTCAGGGCGCACTTATCGGTACAAGTATTACCGGCTGGATTATCTGCCTTTCAAGTCTTGAAGGCTCCGGCTGGGTGGCTCTTTTCTCCACTTCTACCATTACGGCTGTTGTGGCTGTGGTTGGTGTAGTGCTGAGAATGTTCTCCAAAAAGCAGAGCCATCATCAGGTGGGCGATATTCTCATGGGCTTTGCAATCCTTATGTTCGGTATGCAGACCATGAGCGGCTCTGTGGCACATCTTAAGGAAAATCCCCAGTTTATAAGCATGATGACCACCTTCTCCAATCCCTTTATCGGAATTCTGGCAGGTGCCGCATTTACCGCCATTTTGCAGAGCTCTTCTGCCGCTGTCGGTATTTTGCAGGCTCTTTCCATGACAGGTGCAATCAGCTTTGCAACTGCCTATCCTGTAATTCTGGGTATTGCCGTAGGCGCTGCCGTGCCCGTTCTCCTTTCCGCTCTCGGCGCAAAGGCTGACGGACGGAGAGCTGCATTATCCTATCTTATTATTGAAACTCTGGGTGTAATCATCTGCGGCACCCTTTATTACCTTATAGACGGCCTTGTGGGCTTAAACCTCAACGGCTGGATTATGAATCCTTTCAGCATTGCCGCCGTCAACACCATGTTCCGTATTGCAACGGCTGTAATTCTGTTCCCCTTCGATAAGCAGCTTATTTCCCTTTCCCGCTTTATCATTAAGGAAAGCGCCGGCGAGCAGACCATTAACAAGGAGTTTGACCGTCTGGATGAGCGCTTCTTACAGCACCCCGCCCTTGCAGTTGAGCAGAGCCATCTGACCGTAAATTCCATGGCCAAGGCTGCCCACGGCAATATGCTCACGGCTATAAAACTGCTTAATGAGTACAGCGAGGAGGGCAGGAGACAGGTTGAGAAAATCGAGGATCTGGTGGACATGTATGAGGATAAGCTGGGTACTTATCTCATTAAGCTCAACACCAACGAGCTGAGCCGCCGCCAGAACGAGGATGTTTCAAAGTATCTCCACACCCTCAGCGATTTTGAGCGTATCAGTGACCACGCCATGAACGTGGCACAGGTTGCAAATGAGCTTCATTCCAAAAAACTGGAGTTTTCGCCTACTGCACAGCATGAGCTTGAGGTTATGACAAGAGCGGTTATGGAAATTCTGGATACTGCGATAGGCGCATTTCTGGATGAGGATGTGGCAAAGGCAAGACTTGTTGAGTCACTGGAGGAGAGAATTGATATTCTCTGCGACGAGATGAAAATACGCCATGTGGAGAGATTGCAGCAGGGCGAGTGTTCACTTGCTCAGGGCTTTATCTTCAACGACCTGCTCACCGACTATGAGCGCGTAGCTGACCACTGCTCCAATATAGCAATCGCCATTATCGAGCTTCAGGCCGACTGCTACGACACCCACGGTTATGTCATAAATCTTAAGGAGCTGCACTCGGAAGACTTTGAAAAGAATTACGAGAAGTACGCAAAGAAGTACGAGATTTAAA
>JAHHRQ010000090.1 GCA_020025715.1 Oscillospiraceae bacterium
AGGAGGGATTTGAACCCTCGCGCGCATTTTAGTACGCCTACTCCCTTAGCAGGGGAGCCCCTTCGGCCTCTTGGGTACTTCTGCATCACTTATAGCCGAATTGCTAAATTATGATAGCACAGAGAGCAGGTGTTGTCAAGTATTTACTATGCTTTATATAAAATTTTCCCTTATTTTCCTACGCAGAAGCGCTGGAATATGCGGTTTGTCACATCTTCACGGACAGTTCTGCCGGTAAGCTCACCCAACGCGGACATTGCGCCCTCAATTTCTGTAAGGACAATATCGGGAGTCATGCCCATTTCCATTGCGGAAACTGAGGCCTCCATATATTCAAGGGCTCTCTTTACCGCATCCGCCTGTCTTGCGTTTGTAAGTATCTCGCCTGCGGGAACGGATGGCAGGGGGAACAGCTCACCGATAGCCTTTTCAAGCTCATCAATGCCCTCCCCTGTTTTAACGCTTATGGAGACAACGGGAAGGGAGGTTTCAACATAACTGAGATTTCTGTCCAGATCGTTTTTAGATATGACCACCAGACCCTTGGGGGCTTTCTCAGCCGCCTCAACAAGCCTGCTGTCCTCCTCGGTATAATCGGCGCTGCCGTCAATCACCGCAATAACAAGCTCCGCCTGTTCTATGGCCTCTCTGCTGCGCTCAACGCCCAGTCTCTCTACCTCGTCCCCGGTTTCGCGGATACCGGCGGTATCGGTAAGGCGCAGGCATACGCTGCCGAGCTTTAATTTTTCCTCAATAGTGTCTCTGGTGGTGCCGGGTACACTGGTAACTATTGCTCTGTCATAACCTAAAAGGGCGTTTAACAGGGAGCTTTTACCCGCATTGGGTCTGCCCACAATGGCGGCGGGGATGCCGGTGTTCATAAGCTTACCACGCTTAAAGGTGGCTAAAAGGGCATTTAAAGATTTAAGCGCATTGTTTATGCTCTCCTTATAGCCATCCAGCACAAAGTCCTCTATATCCTCGTCGGGATAGTCCAGAACCGCGTGGTAGTGGGAGGACATATCGGTAAGCTCATTATAAATTTTTCCGATTTTATCACCGATTGCACCGGAAAGCTGACCGGCTGCATTCTTTGCCGCCTCCACGCTCTCGGCGTCGATTATATCTGCCACAGCCTCGGCTGAGCAAAGCTCCATACGGCCGTTAAGAAAGGCCCGCTTTGTAAATTCACCGGGGCCTGCCTGTCTTGCTCCCAGAGCAAAAAGCTCCTCCAGCAGACTTCTAAGCACCACCGGTGAACCGTGGCACTGGAATTCCGCGGTATCTTCACCTGTGTAGCTTTTAGGGCCGTGGCTTATTGTGCAAAGGCACACATCCAGAATTTCCCCCGCTCTTGTATACAGGTTTCCGAACACCAGCTTTCTGTCCTCGCTGGCACTCATTTTTTTGCCGGACAGGGGCTTGAAAAGGGCATCCGCCATTTCTATGGCTCTGTCGCCGGAAAGCCGCACTATTCCTATTGCCGCAACCTGTGCGCCGGTAGCAACCGCTGCTATGGTATCAGACATAATATCTCCTTTAATATCCAAAAAAGCTCCTTAAAAGGAGCTTTTTTGACTGTAAAATAATTTAATTCTGCTTTTCAAGTCTTGCGGCCTTGGCTGCCTTCTCGTCGTTTCTCTCGGCGATGAAGTAGCTTAAGGACAGCAGGCTGTCAGAGAAGTGGATGTTTTCCACAATGGTGGAACTGTTAGGCTCGGTAAGCTCCTGATTTGTAAAGTTCCATATAGCCTCTACGCCGTTTTCAATAAGGAAATCGGCAACGGGAACAGCAGCGCTTGAAGGAACGGTAAGAACAACCATATCCACGCTGTTTTTCTCAATATAGGTTTTCAGATCATCCATAGAGCTTATGGGAACACCGTTGAATGAGGTGCCGATAAGCTGGGGATTTATATCGAAAGCATGCTTAAGTCTAAAGCCCCATTCACTGAAGCAGAAGTTGTCCATAAGTGCCTTACCGATATTACCAACACCGACCAGAATAGCGGTGAAGCCTCTGTCTACACCCAGTATGGAACCGACCTGCTCTCTCAGTGCAGGAACATTATAACCGTAGCCCTGCTGACCGAACTCACCGAAGCAGCTGAAATCCTGTCTGATCTGGGACGGAGTAAGACCGAGCTGACGTCCCAATTCAAAAGATGATATTCTGTTTACGCCGTTCTTTTCCAGCTCTGCCAACTTACGAAGGTATCTGGGCATACGGCGAATTACGTTATTAGAAACTTTTACTCTTTTCACTTGAAATTCTCCTTATATGCGGATACAGAGCATAAACTGCCCTTTATAAAACTTGTAAAAATTATAACATACACTTATTACATATTCAAGGCAGTTTTTTCAATTTTTATCCGATAAGGCTTTCAAAAGCAATCTTTTTTATGCAATCATTGCAAGCTGCTCAAAAAATTAACAAATTCTGCACCATTGCATAATGCACAGAAAGGCTCTCCGCCGTCAGTCTGGCAGTAAATTTCGGTGTCGGAAAAATACACATTCATGCTGTGGCTTTCATCATTTTCGTTAAGAGTAATGATGTAATCCGGTGCCGGGGGCAGCTCTGCGGGAGCTTCGCTTTCCCGCTCACGCAAAAAAGCCTCCATAAGCGCCCAGTTTTCGCAGCTTAGCTCAATAACATTCAAGCCTCTGTCCTCAATTTCACCCTCGGGAGCTGAACCCAAAGCCGGTTCCTCCGCCGGGGGCTGAAGTGAAAAAAGCCGGGGCGTGTCGGGCTGAACTTCCCTTGTGCTATTTTGCGGAATTTCCTCCATAGGTGCTGCTGCCTCTGCGGGGACGCTTTTATCGGCCGCCATGCTTTCATTTGAATACATGACTGCCTCAGGTGCGGCACTGCCGGCACGGAAAAATTTCGGCACAGTTACGGCACCTATTCCCACAATAAGGGCTGCACATGCAGCTGTTGTAAGCAAAATCTTCAAGGATTTTGACTGTTTTTTACGGCTGTTATTCTTTTTAATTTCTTCACGGCGTACACTCGCCATAATATTTTCGTGAAGTTCCTGAGGAACTTCCTCCATTGCTTCCGGAATTTCTGCCGAAAGGCCGGAAAAAGCTTCAAACATTGCCTCACATTCGGGGCAGTGGCTGAGGTGCTCCGCCAGTGCGGCGCTCTCCTCTTCGTTCAGCTCTCCGTCCAAAAGGCAGCTTATCAGCTCCTGATAATGTTCACATCCGCTCATGACGTTTCACCTTCTCCCGATTTCTTGACGAGATATAATCGGGAATGTTCCCGTCTTTTATAAGAAAGTCGCAGAGTTTTTTTCGTGCCCTGAATATACGGGATTTCACCGTGCCGCTTTCTAAATTAAGTACATCAGCTATCTCATCATAACTAAAGCCCTGAATCTCTCTCAGAAGCAGAATTTCCCTCTGTTCCGTGTTCAGCTCGTCCAAGCCGCGGCGCACTGCTTCACGGGTTGTTTTTCTTTCCAGAAGTTTTTCCGGAGACTGCTCTTCGTCAGGTATTTCAAGCTCCGTGCTCTCCCCGTCATTGTCCTCTACGGACAGTGACTTTGTGGGCCGCCGGTTCTGGCGGCGCAGGTAGTCAAGACAGAGGTTTGAAACTATGCGGTATAGCCACACGGAGAATTTACTGTCCCCTCTGAATGAAGACAGGGAATTATATGCCTTTATGAAGGCATCCTGGCTTATATCCGCCGCATCCTCTGCGTTTTTTAACATTCGCAGAGCCAGATTATATACATTCTTTTCGTATTCGACCACAAGCCCCTCAAAGGCGTTTACGTCGCCGGAAAGAGTTTTGCTTATGATCTCACGTTCCTCATCCCATGTCATGCTGTCACTCCTTTCGGAATCTCACATAAGGTGTGTTTATTTAAGGTCACGCTTAATGTCTTTTACTATCTTTCTCAGCTCGTCAAGACTTTCCACATGGACAAGCTGCTGCTTGTAGATTTTGGCATAGGGCACTCCGTCCAGATACCATGGCATATGGTGTCTTGCCTCAAGGCAGGCAAGATGCTCGCCCCGCTGGGAGGCGAGGGTTTCAATCTGTCTTAATGCCACATCCATTCTCTCGCTGAGAGGGGGCAGCTCGGGGATCGGTTCCCCGGCTATTGCGGCATTGCCCCGCTGAAACAGCCATGGATTTCCGAAGCTGCCTCTGCCTATCATGGCAAGGTCTGCGCCTGTGTAGCGCAGAATATGCTCTGCGTGTTCAGGCTCGAAAATATCGCCGTTTGCAATGACGGGTATAGTTACCGCGTTTTTAACTTCCTTTATAATGTCCCAGTCGGCAACGCCGGAATACATCTGCACCCTTGTTCTGCCGTGGACTGCGACGGCGGCAGCCCCCGCCTGCTGGGCAATCTTTGCAAATTCGACTGCGTTTACACTGCCCTTGTCCCAGCCCTTGCGGAACTTTACAGTAACCGGCACATTAACAGCCTCAGATACCTGCTCTATAATTCTGCCTGCAAGCTCCGGATCTTTCATAAGGGCAGAGCCGTCACCGGATTTGACGATTTTTCCTACCGGACAACCCATGTTTATATCTATCATATCCGCACCGGAAATTTCCAGCGCCAGCCCTGCGGCCTCTGCCATAATTTCCGGCTCGTGGCCGAAAATCTGGGCAGCACAGGGATGCTCGTCTTGAGGAATATACAAAAGAGACTTGGTTTTTTCGTCCTTATATACAAGAGCCTTGGCGCTCACCATTTCTGTGGTGGTAAGAGCCGCTCCCAGCTCGCGGCATATGCCGCGGAAGGCAAAGTCGGTGACTCCGGCCATAGGGCCTAAAGTCAGTCTGCCCGAAAGCTCAATATTTCCTATTTTTACCATGACATTTCAAGTCCCACCGGGCAGTGGTCAGAGCCCATAATATCCGGCAGAATATATGCCGCAGTCATATTCTCTCTGAGTCTGTTTGAGATAACAAAGTAGTCTATACGCCAGCCTACGTTTCTGCCTCTTGCGCCGCCACGATAGCTCCACCATGAGTAGGCGTCGGTTTTGTCGGGGTAGAGGAAACGGAAGGAATCGGTAAAGCCGGACTCCAGAAGCTTTGTGAATTTGTCTCTTTCCTCGTAAGAGAAGCCGGGCTTTCCGATGTTGGGCTTGGGGTTTTTAAGGTCGATTTCCTGATGAGCCACGTTCATATCGCCGCAGACTATAACAGGCTTTTCCTTATCCAGCTCCATAAGGAACTCTCTGAAAGCGTCCTCCCAACTCATGCGGTAGTCAAGGCGCTTCAGCTCGTCCTGAGCGTTGGGGGTGTAAACACAGACAAGGAAAAATTTCTCATACTCAAGGCAGGTAACTCTGCCCTCTGTGTCATGCTCGGGAATACCCAGATTGTATCTCACGCTTAAAGGCTTGTGCTTTGTGAAAATAGCGGTGCCGGAATAGCCCTTCTTATCGGCGTAGCACCAGTAGCTCTCGTAGCCGGGGAAGCTCAGATCAATCTGTCCCTCCTGAAGCTTAGTCTCCTGAAGGCAGAAAAAATCGGCGTCCAGCTCCTTGAATATATCTTCAAAACCCTTTTTCACAACAGCTCTCAGGCCGTTGACATTCCAAGATATAAATTTCATTTTTCTTCGTTCTCCTCATTGTCTCTCCTGCTCTCCTCGAAGCCTCTTGCATCGGTGAGGGCAGCATTGCGTATACGGGGTACGGGGCCGGCAGTCAGATCCTTGGTACCGGCAACTTTTTTTGCCTGCAATCTGTTGATTTTAAGGCCCTCGGCATAGAATTTTGCTTCGTAGTCGGTCATTACACCCACAGGGCCGTTTTTGTGCAGGTCATGGGTGAGCTGTGAAAGCTCCCAGCCCTCATCATTAAACTGCTCAACCGACCAGTCAAAAAGAGGGGTATTATCTGTTTTGAAGTGAATTTCTCCTCCCTCCGGAAGCAGACTTCCGTAGCGGCGGAGAAAGCCGGGAGCGGTAAGACGGAACTTTGCGTCACGGCTTTTGGGCCATGGGTCGCAGAAGTTTATGTAAAATCTGCTGATCTCTCCGGGATTAAAAATCTCAGGCAGATTTGCAACGTCGCCGTCTATAAAGCGGACATTGTTAAGGCCTCTGTCCATTATTCTCTCCATGGCAATTACCATGGCGCTTCTCTCCTTTTCAATGGCTATGAAAAGGGTTTCGGGGTTATCGGCCGCAGTCTCAACAGTAAAACGGCCTTTGCCGCAGCCAAGCTCAAGATGTATATTTTCAAAACCCGGAAACTTCTCTGCCCAGCGGCCTTTTAAGCTTTCAGGTTCATTTATCATAATTTCCGCGCACTTTTCCATGCGGGGTTCAAGATTTGATCTTTTTCTCATTCTCATATTCTAATCACGCTCCTTTTTGAGAGCATACCACATCATTATAAAAACATCAATCAATAATTGTCTTGCACTCCGGCAGTTTTTGTTGTATAATGCTTTAGCTGATGAAATATCCGGGTGTAGAACAGGCATAAAGGTTGCACATCTGAGATGTCCATTAGAAGCAGAATTACATTCTAATTTAATATTGTATCCGGGTGTAGCGCAGTTG
>JAHHRQ010000091.1 GCA_020025715.1 Oscillospiraceae bacterium
CCCTTTTTTGTTAGCTTAAGCTTATAGTAATTTTATATACTTGGCAGAACAGGCATCTATTGTGCCGCGATACAAGCCTATTCCGGCGGCGGAGCAGTCGGCTTCAAAGTCTGCCCGCTCCTCTCCCCTGTTTATAACACAGAGGCAGGCGTTCCGTCCGGCAGTTTTGCCGAAAGCGTCCCTGCCCTGATGGTTCCAGCGGAGAACCAGAAGTATATCCTCAGCCGGTGCCATAAACTGCACAAGTCCGCGGCTCATAGCAGAGTTCCGATTTCTAAATTCAGCAAGTGAGCAGTACCACTCGTACAGTCCGCAGTCCTCCTCCCGGAAAAATCCACGGTTAAAGGGGTCGCAGACACCGCACATGCCCTGTTCGTCTCCGTAGTAAAGGCTCGGAATACCGGGCACGGCGTACTGAACGGCGGCGCAGAGCTTTTCGCGGTCTATTGCCTTTTTAAGCTCCTCATCGCTGAATTTAATTTTCAGCTGTTCCTCTCTGGGCATGTTCTTATAGTCTGCGTCCACCGCAAGGGTAGTCCGCAGCCGCACCACGTCGTGAGAGCCAAGCAGGTTCATCAGGCAGTAGTACATAGGCAGAGGGTAATTCATGTGCTGGGAAATGAGAAAATCCCTCAGCATGAAAGCGTCTGTTTTTCCGTGGATAAAATTCAGCACCGCATTTCTGAACGGATAGTTCATAACGCTGTCCAGAGAGTAGCCCAGAGCGTAATTTCTCCGACCGCCGTAGCTCTCCTTTAAAACTGCATCCTCCCACACTTCGCCCAGAATGAAGGCTTCGGGGTCCTGCTCTTTGGCAGAGTCCCTTATAAGGCTGAGGGCATCATCAGGCAGCTCGTCTGCCACATCCAGCCGCCAGCCGGATGAACCCCGCTTTATCCATGTTTTAACAACGCTGTCCTTGTTTTTAATAACGTAGTCCTGCCAGTCGGAGTTATGCTCCTCAACCTCCGGCAAATCCTTAAAGCCCCACCAGCACCGATATTCGTCGGGGAACTTGGTAAAGTGATACCAAGGGTAAAATTCGGAGCCTTCACCCTGACAGGCCCCCGGTTCGGGGTAGCTGCCGTAGCGGTTAAAATAAATGCTGTCCGCTCCCGTGTGGGAGAAAACACCGTCTAAAATCACCCGCATCCCCAGCTTTTCCGCCTTGTAGCACAGATGCTCGAAATCTTCATTGCTGCCCAGAACAGGGTCAACCTTTTTGTAGTTTGATGTGTCATAGCGGTGGTTGGAGCGGGCCTCGCATATGGGGTTTAAGTATATAAGGCTTGTACCCAGACTTTTAATGTAAGGCAGCTTTTCTTCAATGCCCTTTAAGGTGCCGCCGAAGAAATCGTCGGGGCTGTAATCCTTCTCGAAAGGTCGCGGCAGGTGTTTAGGCAGCTCATCCGTGCTTTCGTGAAGATCGGGAGTCTGGCCTAAATTTATATGGTATTCAATGCCCTTTTTCGCCGTGTCATCATCAGACAGAGCGAAACGGTCGGGGAAAATCTGGTACATTACCGCACTTTTCGCCCAATCGGGAGTTTCAAAGTCCTTTTTGTATACCGTAAGCCGGAAACTGCCCCGCTCACCGTCGCAAACCTCGCCCAGATAACCGCTCTCATCGGGGCACAGCCAGTGGCTGCCCTCGGCATCGGTTATTTTGAAGTTATACCACATAGCCCCCGGCTTTTCCGGCAGCTTAACGGCGGCGGAGAACATCTCTCCGGAATTTTCCATAAGGTACTGTGCTCTGAAATCATCGCCGTAAAGGTTAAGATAGGCTTCAATAGGCTTGCCGCCTAAAACCTGAAAGGCAAGGTGTATATTGCTGCCCTCGGTGAGCGCCCCGAATGGGTCGCGGAACTGGGAATATCTGGCATCATGCAGCAGGGACAGGGTGTTTTCACGGCAGTTTTCAACCAGCGTCATAACATTCGCCGTTCTTGGCTGGAGCTTATAAAGCTCCTCCCTGTCAACACCTTTAAGGCTCAGATCGCAGCATCGGGCGGCGGTGGCGTAAGCGTCATACATGGAAAAACAGTAGTCATCCATTAAAATACGCATAAGCTCGGGAGCTGCCACAGGGTTCAGCGTCCTGTAAACGCACTCGTTTAATTTATCCATGTCAATTCCGCTGTCCTCGCACTCCATTGCGGCGGCGAGAGCAGAGGCGGCAGCCTGAAAATACTGTCTTGTAAGGCGCGGGCAGTCGGGGGAATTTAAAAGCTCGTTTAGCTCCCTGTCCCCGCCCACGGCTTTCCACTCTCCGTTTTCAAATGCGGCCTGAACGCTTCTCCGGTAGTCATAGCTGATAGTCAGCACATAGTCGTCCGACCAGTTTTCGCGGTATGAGCCGCCGAAATACACGGTGTATTCCCGCCGGAAAGCCCCCGCAGGTGGAAAGCAGGCGGGGGCCGGATAAAAAGCACCCGTCTCCCCGCCGTAATCGGCCTCTGCCGGGGCGTTTATTCCGGCAGAGGTATATTCAGATTTAAAATCCTTGTTTACAGCATCCATATGTAATGTCTCGCGTACTCCATTGCAGAATTTTCAAAACCGAAATCTGCCTGCATAGCACGGCTTATAAGGCCCTGCATAACGTCCTCCTTGTAGTAGCACTGGAGAGCATTGTGGATAGTAGCTCTCATCTCCCATGCGTCAAAGTTTGCAAAGGAGAAGCCGTTGCCCTCGCCGGTGTACTGGTTGTAGGGGGAAACGGTGTCGCGGAGTCCGCCTGTCTCGCGGACGATAGGCAGAGAGCCGTAGCGCATGGCGATCATCTGGCTTAAACCGCATGGCTCAAAGCGGGAGGGCATAAGGAAGAAGTCGGAACCGGCGTAAACAAGGTGAGAAACGGCGTCATTATAGCCGATATAGGAGCAGAGTCTGCCCTTCCAGCGGCCCTCAGCGCCACGCATGAAGTTTTCAAACTTGGCATCGCCGGAACCCAGAAGCACAAACTGTACATCCTCACCCTTCATCAGGTCATCCAGAACGTGCATCACAAGGTCAAAACCCTTCTGCTCTGTCATTCTTGTGACCATGCCTATAAGGGGCACATCTGCTCTCTGTTCAAGCCCCATCTGCTCCTGCAAAACCCGCTTGCACTCGGCCTTGCCTTTCAGGTGGCCTCTGTCATAACGGGCAGGCAGAACAGGGTCTGCGTGGGGGTTGTAAACCTTTTTGTCAATGCCGTTTATAATGCCGGTAAGCTGAGCGGAGCGGGCGTTGAGTATGCCCTCCAGTCCCTCGGCATAGTAGGGCATTTTAATTTCATTTGCATAGCTGGGGCTGACGGTGTTGATGCGGTCGGCAAAAACACAGCCTGCCTTAAGGAAGTCGGCACAGCCGTTAAGCTCCATGAATTCGGGGGTGTTGTATTTATCCTCCACCTCTAAAAGATCCTGCACATAGTCAAAGCCGAACTTGCCCTGATAGGCAATGTTGTGGATAGTGAGCAGGTAGCGGAGATTTTCCTGTATGCCGCCGTGGTACTGGGTTTTGCCCAGCATGGGGATCATGGCAGTGTGCCAGTCGTTGCAGTGTACAACGTCGGGAGTGAAATCAAGATTGGGAATTGCATCCAGCACGGCTCTCTGGAAGAAAGCGTACTGCTCGCCCTCGGGCTGGTCGCCAAGATAAATGCGGTCACCGAAGTAGCGCTCGTTATCCACAAGGTAGATGATAACGCCGTCAAGCTCCAGCTTTTCAATGCCTGCGTATTCACAGCGCCATCCAAGCTTTGCGAAGAAGTGGAACATATGCTCCACCTTATCGGCGTATTTCTCCTTAATTACTCTGTGGTAAGGAATTATAACTCTGGCATCAATGCCCAGTTTTTTAAGCTCCTTGGGCAGAGTGCCGACAACATCGGCAAGACCGCCGGTTTTTGCAAGAGGGGCACATTCGGCCGCTACCAGCAGAACAGCAGGCATTTCACTTCTGCCCCGTTCCTTAAGCATTTCCTTGAATTCTTTTTTCATGAAAACTCTCCTTTTCTGCCGCCGGATGCTTTGGCTTAAACTCTGCGCTGTCACCGGCGGCATGGGACAGAGCCTTGAGAAATGTGTCAAATTAAATTCCTTTTATTTTTTCTTTTTGCCTGATTTTTTCTTTTTCTTTTTCTTGGAGCCTTTTTTCTTTGCACCCTTATTCTGAGGCTTTGCAGGGGCGGGCTTTACCGGCTCTGCTTCTGCCTCTTCGATTTCAGCAGGTGCAGCTTCTGCGGTTTCAGCGGGTGCAGCCTCTGCGGTTTCAGCGGGTGCAGTTTCTGTCTCCACAGCCTCGGCCTTTTCGGGTTCTGCCTTTACAGCCTCAGCTATCTCCGTTTCCGGCTTTTCAAATTCCGACTTTGCAGTTTCCTCCGCAGCGATCTCAATCACAGCCTCAGCCTTTTCAGCCTTAGCCTTGGCTCTTGTTTTTCTCGCCGCTTTTTCAGGCTTTGCGGCGGGAGCTTTTTTTGGTTCGTCGTCTGCCTCTTTTTTGGCTCTGTGCTTTGTTATGTGGTACTTAAAGAATACCGCCGACATTGCAGGCAGAGTGATTTCTGCGGAATAATCCATATCCAAAAAGCCCTTTTTCTTGGTTCTTATGGACTTTTCGTTGTGTACGCCTGTTCCGCCGAAGCGCACATCGTCAGAGGAGAGAATCTCCCTCAGTGTTCCCTCCTTGGGAAGTCCGAAGGTGAAGCCCTCGTATTTAACAGGGGTGAAGTTGCATACGCACACGATGTAGCTGTCCTGTTCGGGAGCCATGCGCATGAATGCAATGGAGGAGCGTCCGGCATCGTCAACATTCAGCCACTTAAAACCGTCCCAAGAGTTATCCACCATGTACATGGCGGGAGTTTTGGTGTAGAGCTTGTTAAGCTCTTTATAGTATTCTTTCAGCTCTCTGTGTCTGGGGAAGTCAAGGAGCATCCAGTCAAGCTCCTTTTCCCAGTTCCATTCTATGAACTGTCCGAATTCGCCGCCCATGAAGTTCAGCTTCTTGCCGGGGTGGGCGAACTGGTAGCCGTAGAGTGTGCGGAGAGATGCAAATTTCTGGTCGTAATCGCCGCTCATCTTGTCCAGCATGGACTTTTTACCGTGGACAACTTCGTCATGGGAGTATGCCAGAACATAATTTTCGGAGAAGGCATACATCATGGAGAAGGTGAGGCGGTTGTGGTTAAAGCTTCTGAAATAGGGGTCGAGCTGCATGTAGTCCAGAGTGTCGTGCATAAAGCCCATATCCCATTTAAGGCAGAAGCCCAGACCGCCCATTTCAGGGGGAGCGGTGACAAGAGGAAATGCGGTAGACTCCTCGGCAACGGTGATTGCGCCGGGGTAGGAGGTTAAAATGGCGGTGTTCAGCTTGCGGAGAAAATCGCAGGCTTCAAGGTTAATGTAGCCGCCGTCCTTATTGGGGGTATACTCCCCGTCCCGTCTGCCGTAGTTGAGGTAGAGCATGGAGCTTACGGCATCCACTCTGATACCGTCCATATGGTATTCCTCGAAGAACTTGCAGGCGGAGGAAATAAGGAAGCTCTGAACCTGATTGGAGCCGTAATCGAAAATCAGGGTGCCCCAGTCGGGATGCTCAGCCATGCGTTTTTCCTTGCACTCAAACTGTGCAGTGCCGTCAAAGTAGGCAAGGCCGTGTTCATCCTTGGGGAAGTGGGCGGGAACCCAGTCCATGATAACGCCAATGCCTGCCTTATGCATTCTGTCGATAAAATATTTAAAATCGTCGGGATTGCCGTAGCGGGAGGTGGGAGCGTAGTAGCCGGTGACCTGATAGCCCCAAGAAGCGGGGTAAGGGTACTCGGTAACAGGCATGATCTCAACATGTGTATAGCCCATATCCACGCAGTAGTCAGCGAGAGAATCGGCTAAAGAGTGATAGGTGATGTTGCCGTCAAGATTTTTCCATGAGCCGGGGTGAACTTCATAAATGCTCATAGGCGTGGTCATGAAGTTCTGCTTTGCCCGCTTATTCATGTAGCGGGTATCGCTCCACTTGAAGTTACCGCCGTTCCAGACTATGGACGCGGTATCCATGCCCCACTGGCTGAAAGCGGCAAAGGGGTCGGCTTTTAAAACCTGTCTGCCGTTCTGGTCGGTAACGCAGTATTTATAAAGGGCACATTCGGGCAGTCCCTCCACGAAAGTGACCCAGATTCCGCCCTCCATTTTCTCCATGGGGGTAGCGTATCTGTCCCAGCCGTTAAAATCACCCACAAGACTGACGGCCTTTGCATTAGGCGCCCAAACGATGAAACGGTGGGCGTTTAATTCCGGTATATGGCAGCAGCCGTAGCAGAGCCATGCTTTGCGGGCATTTCCGGTATTAAAAAGGTATACGTCGTCTGTGGGAATAAATTTAAGGAACTTTTCGTCCATGCGGCATATCTCCTCTTTTCTATAATCTTTCATATATTATACAGCCTTTTATTGTCAATTCCAAGCATAATTTGCCTCTCATCAGACAAATATTGAGTATTACACAAAAATGCGGTAATAATTTTAGCAGTTTTTCCGCCATGCAGGATTAAAC
>JAHHRQ010000092.1 GCA_020025715.1 Oscillospiraceae bacterium
CGACAGCGAACTGAAAAAAGAAGATTTCTTTTGGAACGTATTTGAAGCCATGAGCATAGACGGCGGCTTGCCGTATATCAGCGACAGCGTATGTGTAAAAACTCTGGCAGTTCCGGAAAGCCTTGCAGACGGGAAAAAAGCATGGTTGTTGGATGATGTAAGCTCTTCTCTTAGTTCGCAAGGGCGGTATTATGTCGGAAATATGGATGGGCTGGGATTTATTCTTAATACCTTGCAGGCGGATAATAGCTTTTTAGACGGTGCTCAGGGAAAATGCAATTTTAATACACCTCAGTTTGTTGAGCTTCTGGAGACTGCAAAAGAAATCGAAAAAAGTTATCAGCTTTGTTCCGAGTCTGAGGACTTTGAACCTTACAGTATATTAAACGCCTGCATAATGACAGCGGCTGAAATACGCAGTCTGCAAGACTATTACGGAAATGAGCTGTGCTTTGTGGGCATACCCGGAGGAGAAAGCTGCGGCAATTTTATAGTCAGCCCAATGTCTCAGCTTGCAATATCTGCTTCATCGGAAAATAAAGCGGGAGCATGGGAATTTCTGAAAAGCTTTCTCAGCGAAGAACATATGCGGCATACTATGGTATTGGGTGACTCTGCTATCGGCCTTCCAATCAACAGGACTGCATTTCAGGCAGTAGGGGAGAATGCGATTAAAGGAAAAGACAGCTGGTGCGAGTTTTACGGCTGTAAGCCGACAAAAGAGGACGTGGCAATGGCAGAAGAACTTATGGAAAAGGTCAATGTATGCAGGCTTATAGACGGAGGCCTGTATCACATATTATCTCAAGAGTGCAGCAGCTTCTTCTGCAATTTACAGACAGCGGAAGAGACCGCAGAAAGAATACAGAATTCCGTAAGCCTTTATCTCAGCGAACAGGAATGATGATTAAATGAGGAAAATCAGGCTTGTGCAGATAATAGACGGTCACAATGTTTTGCCAAGCCGATAAAATCATCTTGTACAGCATTCGGAATACTAAGTTTTCTGTATGTTTTATAAAAGAGAACCGGCTTGTAGTAATCACCCTACTGTGTATATGTGCCGCCCGGTTCTTAAAATAATGTTTTCATAGCAAAACCTCCTTTGCACCATTATTGTACAAAGAAGGTTTCCTTTTTGCGATTGTGCGATTTTGTTAGAGACAGTATTCTTAAGCTGTTATCAGCTCAATTTTTTCAGCAGGAGTTATCAAGACATCAATTGTATCCCCGTTGGTATCAATAAATTCTACCTCAAATGCAGTGCCATCATATTCGAGTACAATAGTACCTATGGTTCCAGCCGATAGACCTTGAAAATCATATTTTAACTTTACAGTATCCAATACTTTCATGTCGTTACACCTTACCTAACAGCTTTTTGATATACACATATCATATCAATTATATTTTATCATAAAAGACAACGAAGCGTTAAACAATTTACTTAAACGCCTCCAAACTGAACTGCGCGCCGAGACGGAAGCCGATGCTGAAGGTGCTGATCCGGTCATTGCCGGACTTCTCGGACCAGAGGTCGCAAAGGTACAGAAAAAGCTGTTTCTCTTCATTTTGCAGGTGGTTTGTCAGCTGCTGATAGTTCTTCAATCTGGGCGGTAAGCTCCGCTGTACGGTTGTTTTGCGGATATAGCTGATTCGATAGAATTGTTCTTTTACTATAAATTCATTCGGTCGATAGCTCGCCCGCTATTTTAGAGCATAAAAAATGGGATGTCTTAAAAAGACATCCCATTGGTCGGAGTGGGGAGAGTCGAACTCCCGGCCTCTTGGACCCGAACCAAGCGCGCTACCATCTGCGCTACACCCCGATAAGCTTATTTATTATAGTAATTTTATGCCTTATTGTCAAGTAAAATATCATGGTCTACTCTCAATGTATGGAAAATATAATTTCCACAGGGGAGATGATTATATGGAAGAAATGAAAATTTATTTGAGCGCGTTTGCCTTCGCGGTTCTGGCGGCTTTGAAAATGGCTTTTCCCGGTGCGGCGGAGGACATAAGAGCAGATGCGCTGAGCCTGCTGAGCAATGACAAAGGATGCATTGAGGCAGTTGAAGCAATGGGCAGACGGATTAGCGAAGAGGGGATAACTCAGGAGCTGATTACGGTTTTTAAACAGGAACAGGCGGAGAAGAAGGCGGCTGTGAAAATAAACGATGGCGGGAAAACCGCGGAACAAAAGACCGAGGACACACAGATAAATATTATAAATTTAAATCCGGAGAGCTGAATATGAAGCGGAGAAATTTTTATGTGAGCGCTGCCGCCCTTGCTATTCTGGCGGTCTTGTTTTATCTGTCAAAGCCGGAGGAGCTGGCGGCAGTGCTGGCGGCGGTAACTGTACATGAACTGGGGCATATTATTGCCCTTTGGCTGCTTGGACTGCACATTAAGGGCTTTCGGGCAGAGGCAAAGGGCTTCTGCATTGATTACTACGGCTATACCGGCGCTCTGGGCCACGCTGTTGCAGCGGCGGCAGGTCCGGCAGCAGGCTTTGTCTATGCCTATGCGGCTTCAAAATACGGTGCGGAGCTTAATAATTCTACCTTGTGCCTTTCAGCGGGGACAAGTCTTATTTTATCTGCTTTTAACCTGCTGCCCGCCATGCCGCTGGACGGGGGCAGAATATTTTCCCAGATAGCATATGCAATATGGGGCGACAGAAGGGGAGGGCAGATTTGCAAAATCGTAAGCCTTTTTACTGCTCTGTGCCTTTTAGCGGCGGGCATTTGGTGTATGGTTAATGAAAAGGGAGCGGCGCTGCTGGTTGCATCCATATGGCTGCTTTTTTATCAGGAAGAAAGACCGGGTATTGTAAAAAGACGAGAAATATTGTAAAATACTTTGAATGAGGTTTTTACACCATACCTCAAACCAATGATATGGAGTTTACTATGGATAAAAGACTTGAAAGAATTCTGTTGAAAGTGCAGAAGCCTGCCCGTTACACCGGCGGCGAATTCAACCAGATAATAAAGGACAAGGACAGCGTTTCCCTCCGTGTTGCTTTCTGCTTCCCTGACACCTATGAAATCGGCATGTCAAACCTTGGTATGGGTATCCTGTACAATACCATGAACAGCCTTGATTTCGTATGGTGTGAGCGTGTTTTCGCACCTTGGGGAGATATGTATGAGGAAATGAAGAAAGCAAATATTCCTCTTTATGCCCTTGAAAGCGGAGACAGTCTGGATAAATTTGATATGCTGGCCTTTTCCATAGGCTATGAAATGGCATACACAACTGTGCTTGATATGCTGGAGATGTCCGGAATTCCTCTCAGAAGTGCGGACAGACCAGACCTTTCACCCCTTATATTTGCCGGCGGTACCGCTGCTGTTAACGCAGAGCCTATGGCACCTTTCATCGACCTCTTTATAGTAGGCGAGGGCGAGGAAGTAAATAATGAGGTGCTGTGCCTTTACAAAAAGGCCAAGGATGAAAACTGGAGCAAGCACGAGTTTTTAGTGAAGGCCGCTCAGATACAGGGCGTATATGTGCCTTCATTATATGAAGTGAGCTACAATGAGGACGGCACCATAAAGGCCGTTACTGCAACAGAGGGCGCACCGGAGAAGGTTAAAAAGAGAATAGTTCAGGATCTGGACGCATCACCCTTCCCCACAAACCCCATAGTGCCTTCTACTGAAATCGTTCACGACAGAGTGAGCCTTGAGGTTTTCCGCGGCTGTGTCCGCGGCTGCCGTTTCTGTCAGGCGGGACATGTTTACAGACCTATCCGCGCCAAGAAAACAGAAACACTTATTAAGCAGGGCATTGAAACTCTTAAAAATACAGGCTATCAGGATGTAACCCTCCTCTCTCTCAGTACCAGTGACTACCGACAGCTGCCCGAACTCTGCGACGGACTGCTGGACTACTGCGAGGAAAGAAGCATAGGTATTTCTCTGCCGTCACTTCGAGCAGATAACTTCTCTATGGAGCTGATGGAGAGACTGCAGAAGGTCAGAAAGAGCGGTCTTACCTTTGCCGTTGAGGGCGGCAGCCAGAGACTGAGAGACGCTATAAATAAAAACGTAACAGAAGAAGACCTGCTTCACACCTGCGAGATTGCTTTTGCGGGCGGCTGGAACACTGTTAAGCTTTACTACATGCTGGGTCTGCCTACTGAAACCGATGAAGATATTCTGGGCATTGCAGAAATGGCAAATCAGGTTCTGCACTGCTGGCGCATGAATTCTCCAAACAAAAACCGCGGTGTTAAAATCACCATTTCCACTTCCTGCTTCATCCCCAAGCCTCACAGCCCCTTCCAGTGGGAGCCTCAGATAAGCATGGAGGAATATTTAAGACGCGTTAATCTGCTGAGAAGCAATATTACCGCAAGAAATGTTACCTACAACTGGCATGACGCAGAGACAAGCCTTATAGAAGCCGTCCTTTCAAGAGGCGACAGAAGAGTTGCAGACGCAATCGAAGAGGTTCACCGCAACGGCGGCAGACTTGATGCGTGGAGCGATTACTTCTCATTTGAAAGATGGATGAACGCCTTTAAAACCTGCGGCATTGACCCTGAATTTTACGCAAACCGTGACTATCCCTTAGACAGCATCCTGCCTTGGGATCATATTGATGTAGGTGTCCGTAAGGCACACCTGCTCCATGAAAGAGAGATGTGCTACAAATCTCAGCTTTCTCCCGACTGCCGCAAACAGTGCATGGGCTGCGGAGCACTTAAACTTTTAGAAGGAGGCAGACGCTGCGATGAGTAAACTGAGACTGCGTTTTAAAAAGACCGGAAGAGCGGTCTATATATCCCACCTTGACCTTATGCGTACCATGCAGAGAGCTTTTTCCAGAGCCGGATATGAGCTTGAATATTCAAAGGGCTTTAACCCTCACCCCCAGATTTCTATTTCTCTCCCTCTCTCCGTGGGTGCTGCAAGCCTGTGCGAGGTTATGGATTTCAGCTTGAAAAATGAAGAGGATCTCACCGAACTGCCTGCAAGACTTACCCGCCAGATGCCGGAGGGCATAGAGGTTTATGACGCCTATGTTGCCCCCAGAAAGGCATCGGAGCTTAAATGGCTGGAGATTTCCGGAATATTTGAGTATGATGAGCGGGATAAAACCGAAATGACCGAAAAGATCAGAGAATTTTTCAGTCAGGAAAAAATCGTAATAAGCAAGAAAACAAAGCGCGGCATGGGCGAAATGGACATCCGCCCCGCATTTAAGGACCTGAGCTTTGAGGAGACAGAGGACGGAGTTAAACTCCATGTGTTCGTGTCTGCTCAGGAGCCTACCTTAAATCCCCAGCTTTTGTGCGACGCACTGGAGCAGAAAGCGGCAGAAATTGCACCGGATTTTGCTAAATTTACAAGACTTGAGGGCTATGACAAAGAAATGAACATTTTCCGATAAAAAGACTTGCAATAAGAAAATGTTTATGGTAAAATACCATAGCTTGCGCAGGGAAAATACTGCGTACTAAGAAAGGCGGTCCGCTGCCGAGGTTATATCCCAACGGTATAGAACGTCTATATGAAGGAAGGATTAGACTATGGATCTGGTCAAAATTTTAAGCGAAAAGTACATGAAGGAAGAGATTTCCGAGTTTAACGTCGGTGACACTGTACGTGTTCTCGTCCGCGTTAAGGAAGGAAACCGTGAGCGCAGCCAGGCATTCGAAGGCACCATCATTGCCAGAAAGCACGGCGGCATCAATGAGACCATCACCGTTCGCCGCGTATCCTACGGCGTAGGCGTTGAGAAGGTTTTCCCCATTCACTCTCCTTCCATTGAATCCATTACCGTTATTCGTCACGGTAAGGTTCGCAGAGCCAAGCTCTACTATCTGCGTGATCGCGTGGGTAAGAAGGCTAAGGTTAAAGAGCGTATATAAGCTCATTTTGTTTGCAAACGGTGCTTCCCGAAAGGGGAGCACCGTTTGTTTTTTACAACTTGTTCATTTTGGATTGTTACATTTACTTTTAACGGTGATAATGTTATAATAAACAAAAATCTGAACATTTTGAATGAAAAATCATCAGGAGAACTGATTATGAAAAAAATTGCGTTTTTCACAAGAGACTTCGGCGTGGGCGGAATTCAGCGTGCCCTTGTAAGTATTCTGGATAATCTTGATTACAACAGATATAAGGTGGACGTGTACTATTGCAGCAATAACATGTTCTATCAGCTGCCTCAGCACGAAAATCTGAATTTCATATATTTTAAACCCTTTCCTTACTTTACAAGATTTGTGCCCTTCGGTATTTTAAAGGCTGTGGGACGGTTCCCGTTCAGCAATGAGGAATACGATGCGGCGGTAGAATTTAACAGTTACAGCAGTGAGTGCGCCGCCGCAGCCCTTGCAGTCAAGGCAAAAAAGCGGGTAATGTGGGTACACAATGACGTTAAAATAAAGTACAG
>JAHHRQ010000093.1 GCA_020025715.1 Oscillospiraceae bacterium
GAGGGAGAGCGTCGGTGGACAGCGGAGGGAGAGCGTCGGTGGACAGCGGAGGGAGAGCGGCGGGGGACAGCGGAGGAAGAGCGGCGGCGGATAGTGGCGGGAGAGAACGGCGGGGGACAGTGGCGGCAGGTGTGGCGGGGGAGATAGGGACAGGCGGCGGGGCGCCATGACTTCGGGCGGGGCTGACCGGGGACGGGTGAGATAGACGGAGCGGAGCAATAAAAGCATAAAAAAAGCGATACCGCATTGTTTGCGGTATCGCAGATTTAATTTAATCTCAGAGAGCTTCTCCGCCCATGTAAACAGCTTTACGGGTCAGATCCTCATCACATACAACGAAGTCTGCAAGCTTTCCTTCCTCAATAGTGCCGATTTCATCAATGCGGCCTATCTGTCTTGCAGGGGTTTCGGTGGCGGCTTTAATGGCAGCTTCCCTTGAGATGCCGAAGGAAACGGCATTTCTCATGCAGTCAAAAAGGTTGGTTGCGGCTCCGGCGATGTTGCCGTCAGAGAGTCTTGCGACTCCGTCCTTAAGAAACACATCCTGTCCGCCCAGATCGTACTTGCCGTCAGGCATACCGCAGCAGCGGAGCGCGTCGGAAATCAGGCAGATTCTGCCGGGGAAGAGCTTGAATGCCATGCGGACAATGCTGGGGTGAACGTGGTAACCGTCGCAGATAAGCTCTGCTACTACATCGTCACGCTCGGCGGCAGCGCCGATAACACCGGGCTTGCGGTGGTGAATGGAGGGCATGGCGTTAAAGAGGTGAGTCACCTGTCTTGCGCCGGCTTCAAAGCCCCGCTTTGAGTCCTCATAGCTTGCGTCGGTATGACCCTGAGAGACGGTGCACAGCTTGCTTGCCTTGCGGATAAACTCCTCAGCGCCGGGCAGCTCAGGCGCAACGTCCACAATGCGGATAAGTCCGCCGCAGTCGTCGTACAGCTTCTTGAATGCGTCATAATCAGGCAGTCTCAGGTGCAGAGCGTTCTGAGCACCTTTCTTCTTCTCGTTGAAGAAGGGGCCTTCCATCTGCATACCCATAAGGCGGGATGCACCCTTGGGCTGCTCCTTGTTAAGCTTTGCGCCGGTGGCGAAAGCCTTGGAGAGAACCTCGTAGGGGAGAGTCAGGGTGGCAGGGGAGAAGGAAGTTACACCGACTGAGGCCAGATACTTTGCCATTTTCAGCAGGCCTTCATAATCACCGTCGGACAGGTCGGCGTTGCTGTTGCCGTGGTTGTGCACATCTATAAGACCGGGGATAACATATGCACCCTTTAAATCCTCGCCCTGCTCATCGGGAACAGAGTTTAAAATCTTACCGAAGCGGCCGTTTTCAACATAAAAGCTGCCGTGAACAAAACCCTCGGAAGGGGTAAAAATGTTAGCGTTTTTAAAAAGCATGTTGACCTCCTGAAAACTTCTTTTGAATTTAGTTAAACGGAATTAACATTATTTTCAGTATAGCACATACGGAGATAAAATTAAATGTATTTTATAAATTTTTTTACCGCTGGAAAAGGAAGTAAAAGGGTGATATAATCAGGTAAATTCTAAAAAACGGAGATGATCTTTTATGGATAGAGAATATGCAAAATATGCAGCTAATAAAGCAGCAGAGCTTTTGGCAATAGACAGCCCCTCCGGCTATACTAAAAAGGCAGCGGAATGGGTGAAGAACGAGTTTGAAGCTTTGGGATATAAGGCAGAGATAACCACAAAGGGCGGAGTTTTAATCGAGCTTGGCGGAAAAGATAAGGAAAACGGACTTTTCCTTGAAGCCCATACCGATACTCTGGGCGCAATGGTTTGCGAGATTAAGTCCAGCGGCCGCCTCAAAGTCACAAATTTAGGCGGTATGAGAGCCGAAAACGCCGAGGCAGAAAACGTCCGCATTTACACAAGAGCGGGCAGATGCTTTGAGGGCTGCTTACAGCTTGTTAATGCCTCCGTACATGTAAACGGAGAATACGGCAACACACAGCGCACTTTTGACACAACGGAAGTTGTAATCGACGAGCCTGTGGAGTGCGCCGAAGATACAAGAGCACTGGGTATTGAAGTGGGCGATATAGTCTGCTTTGAGCCCAGAACCAGAATTACCCAGTCCGGCTACATTAAGAGCCGTTTTCTGGATGACAAACTTTCTGTTGGTATACTTCTGGGGCTTGCAAAATACATGAAGGATAAGGACTTAGAGCCTGAGCGGGCAGTTTACGTCCATGTTACCGTATATGAGGAAGTGGGCCACGGCGGCTCTGCCTCTGTTCCTGCCGGTGTTACCGAGGCTATAAGCGTTGATATGGGCTGCGTCGGTGAGGGATTACAGTGTACCGAGCGTCAGGTTTCCATATGCGCCAAGGATTCCGGCGGCCCCTACTGCTATGAGGTGGTAAGCGGTCTTATTGAGGCTGCAAAGCGTGAGCACGCAGCATACGCTGTTGATGTTTATCCCCACTACGGCTCTGATGTTGAAGCTACTCTCAGCGCAGGCTTCGACATCCGCCACGGCCTTATCGGTGCCGGTGTTTACGCAAGCCACGGCTACGAGCGCAGCCATATTGACGGCGTATGGAACACTCTCAAGGTGCTTAAGGGCTACATCTTCAACTGAGAGGGGTAAAATATGCTTGAATTCGGAGCACCTACACTTATAGAGCTTAAAAGCACTGAGGATACGGCAAAGCTCTGCAAGGAGCTGGGACTTAAATTCATAGAGCTTAACATGAGCTTTCCCCAGTATCAGCCTGAGGCAATGGATCTTGATGCACTGGAGAAAATCAAAAAGGACTACGGAATTTACTATACCATTCATATAGATGAGTCCCTTGACCCCTGCAATGTGAATAAAGGCATTGCCGAGGTTTACACCGACACAATGCTTAAAACCATTGACATTGCAAAGCGCCTTCACATTCCCACCCTTAATATGCACCTGCTGAGGGGTATTTACGTCACCCTCCCCGACAGACGCACTTATGTTTACGCCGAAAATGAGGAGCTTTATCTGGAATCCTTCCGGATTTTCCGGGATAAGGTGACAGAGGCAATAGGGGATGCAGATATTAAGGTATGCATGGAAAACATAGATGGCGGCTGGATGCCTTTTATGCTTCACGGTCTTGATCTGCTGCTTGAAAGCCCTGCTTTCGCCATGACCTTCGATATAGGCCACGACCATGCGGCGGACAATAAGGATAAGCCGGAGATTATGAAGCGGGCTGACAGGCTGAGACACATGCACATGCACGATGCACTTGGCAAAAAGGTTCACAGAGCACTGGGTGACGGTGAAATGAATCTGCCTGAATATATCGCTCTTGCCAAAGAGCATAATTGCAGAGTGGTTGTTGAAACCAAAACCGTTGAGGCTCTCAGAACCTCGGTAAAGTGGCTTAAAGCTCACGGCGAAATGTAAAAATCAAAATTCCCTGTTTCTGAAATCGGAAACAGGGAATTTTTTTAAAAAGCGCACATTATGTGTTCCTAAAACGTTAAAGCTTATGAAAGGAGGCGGGAGCATGGATATAGAGGAGCAGTATGATAAGCTGTATAAATTCTGCTATTACAGGCTTAAAAACAGAGAGCTTGCGGAAGATGTCTGTCAGGAAAGTTTTCTGCATCTTCTGCAAAGCGACACCTATAAAGCGCAGGGCAAGGCCTTGCAGTATCTGTACACCACGGCGAGAAACCTGTGCACAGACTTATACAGAAAAAAGAAAACTGAGCAGATGCCGGATGAGCTTGCCTGTTCCTTTCCTGAGGACGAGACATTGGAGAGGCTTTCGGTGAAAAAAGCTCTGGAAAAGCTGGGAGAGGATGAGCGGGAAATCCTGCTTCTGCGCTATGTGAATGAGCTTCCGGCTTCAACCGTTGCCGCAATTCTGGGAATATCCAGATTCTCTCTTTACAGACGGGCGGCAAAGGCTGTGGAAAACTTCAAAAAGGCTTTACGGGAGGAGGATATAAATGGATAGAAAATTGCAGGATATGTTGAAAAGCGGTTTTGATGCGCCGGAACCTGTGGAAAAGAGGGCGTTTATAAGAACTCTGCCGGTGCAGAAGGTGAGCAATTTTAAACTTTTGTGCACGCAGGCGAGGTATATAAGGAAATCTGCGTGGCTGCTGGGGGCGGTTTTGTTTATAGCTGCGGCTTTGACTGCAATGGTTGTGTCGGAGAGCAGCATGTGGATTTTATCAGCCCTTATGCCCCTTTTATCTCTTACGGTCATAAGCGAAAGCGGCAGGTCGGAAAGCTGCGGCATGGCAGAACTGGAGCTGAGCGCCAGATTCAACCTTAAAACCGTATTTCTTGCAAGGCTGATTATTTTAGGCGCAGCGGATTTTATAATGCTGTGCGCTGCGTCTGTATTTGCAGGTGCGGGACTTTCAGCCTCTCTTATTTATATTTTCTGCCCATATATTCTCAGCGCCGCCGCCGGACTTTTCATCTGCCGGAAAATTCGGAGCAGCGGTGAAATGTACCTGAGCGCTGCCGCGTCATTTCTTACAGCCGGACTTGAAATTATTTTCAGAAAGAACATTTTCAGCTTTTACCTTAGCTGCGGAGAAGGGGAGAGCTTTCTGATTTTTTCCCTGATGACGGCGGCACTGGTGTATGAGGGCTTTAAAAGGATTAAAGAAACGGAGGAACTTAAATGGAGCTTAGAATAGACAGACTTACAAAGCGCTATAAAAACAAAATAGCCGTTGACCGGATTACTTTAAATCTGCATGAGGGTGTTCACGGTCTTCTGGGGGCAAACGGTGCCGGAAAAACTACCCTTATGCGTATGCTCTGCGGGGTTATAAAGCCTACCGAGGGCACGGTGAGCTTTGAGGGGACAGATGTGAGCGAGGAAAACTACCGGGCAGTATTAGGCTATCTGCCTCAGGATTTCGGCTATTACCCTGAATTTCGGGGAATTGATTTTCTGATGTACATGGCGGCACTGAAAGGCATTTCAAAGGAAAGTGCAAAGCGGAAATGCGGAGAGCTTATTGAGCTTGTGGGGCTTAAAGATGTGGAAAAGAAAAAGATAAAAAGCTATTCCGGCGGCATGAAACAGCGCCTCGGCATTGCTCAGGCACTTTTAAATGACCCCAAGCTTATTATTCTGGATGAACCCACGGCGGGACTTGACCCAAAGGAGCGGGTTAGATTTCGTAACTTGATTAAGGATTTGGGAAAAGACAGCATTGTGCTTCTCTCCACCCATATAGTTTCCGACATCGAAAGCATAGCCGACGATGTGCTTATTATGAAAGAGGGGCAGTTTATATACAGCGGGGCGTGGAATGATGAAAAGGGAAGCCTTGAGGAGTTTTACATGGAGGAGTTCGGGGAATGAGCGATTTTGGCAGACTTTACAGGTATGAGCTTAAAAAGCTTTTTACAAAGAAAATAAACATAATTGCTCTTACTGTCTGTTTGTGTGCCTATCTGCTTATGGCTGTTACGGGCACATTCAATATGGATAAGCAGGACATAGAATATGCAAAGGCACTGGACGGACGAGCGATAGACACGAAATTACTTAACGAAATGATAGACGGATACAGAAAAATTCCGGCGGGTCTTGATAAATATATCCTCAGTGATGAATACCAGATGTATGCAAGACCGTACAGCCCTATATTTAACTATGTTTTGCAGCACAGCAGCATGAGAAAGTCTGACATAGTAAACTGGGACGGAGACGAAAGTGAACTGTACAGACAAAGCAAAGCAATAAGGGAGCATATGTACGATGAGTATAAATTAAGCTCTGCTGAAATAGAATACTGGGAAAAGCAGGTGGCAGAAAAGGGCGAACCGGTGGAGTTTCGATATGCTGAAAGCTGGGACGAGATATTAACAGAGCATGTTTCATTAGCCTTTATACTTATGTTCGGAGTTACCGTATGCCTTGCGGGAATTTTTTCTGAAGAAAACAACAGACGCACAGATGCACTTATTTTGAGCTCAAAGCACGGCAGAACTAAAATTTACTGGGCCAAAATCTGGGCCGGCATAAGTCTTGCCGTACTAAGCACTGTTATTGTATCGGCTCTCACAATTCCCATAACCCTAAGTGCTCTCGGCGCGGATGGCTTTTCCGCAGATATTGACATGATCTATCCGTATCCCGGAAATATATCTGCGGGAAAAATGATTATTATAGCAGAATTCTGCATAATGGCAGCCACTGTATTTTGCGGAGTGTTTGCAATGCTGCTTTCGCTTTG
>JAHHRQ010000094.1 GCA_020025715.1 Oscillospiraceae bacterium
AGAGACGGTGTGGCAGTAAAGGTTGTATTCCCTGAAGAGGGCGCAATCATGTCCGGTCAGTGCGTGTCCATAATCAAGGGTGCACCCCATATGGAAAACGCCAAGAAGTTTGTTGACTACATGCTCTCTTCCACCTGCCAGAACTATGTAGGCCAGAATCTTACCGTCCGTCCTCTCCGCGCCGACGCAGAGCTTAACGACAGCCTCACCCCCTGGGACAGCATCGTTTCTCTTGACTCCTACGACGGAGACTGGGTGGCCGCAAACAAATCCGCTATAACCGAAAAGTACAGCGAGTATCTTGAAAACTTCGGCGGCTGATTTAAGAAACATAAATAACACATTTTCGGGCCTGCGCTTTACGCAGGCCCGTCTTATTAAAAAACTTATAGGAGTGAAAAAATATGGGAGCGACCATCACAATCGAAAATGCAGTTAAGCGCTACGGAAAGGACACAATAATTGACGGTCTCTCTTTAGACGTTAAGCCCGGTGAATTTTTCACCCTGCTGGGCCCCTCAGGCTGCGGTAAAACTACCCTTCTCCGCATGATTATAGGCTTTAACTCCATAGAGGGCGGCGTTTTTAAGATAGACGATAAAGTTATCAACGACATTCCCACAAATAAGCGCAATATAGGCATGGTTTTCCAGAATTATGCTGTTTTTCCCCACATGTCCGTTTATGAAAACGTGGCTTTCGGCCTGAAAAACAGGAAAGTGCCCAAAAAGGAAATCGAAGAGCGAGTTGATAAAATACTGAAAATCGTAAAAATAGACCACCTGAAAGACCGTATGCCCGCAAAGCTTTCCGGCGGTCAGCAGCAGAGAGTAGCTCTTGCAAGAGCTATCGTTATAGAGCCGGCAGTGCTTTTAATGGATGAACCCCTCAGTAATCTTGATGCAAAGCTGAGAGTTGAGATGCGAAATGCAATCAAGAAAATTCAGCAGCAGATCGGCATTACAACTGTATACGTCACCCACGATCAGGAAGAGGCTCTGGCAGTTTCCGACCGTATAGCCGTTATGAACGGCGGCGTTATCCAGCAGATTGACACCCCCGCCCGTGTTTACCAGCGCCCGGCAAACCGCTTTGTTGCAAACTTTATCGGTCTTTCAAACTTTCTCCCCGCAAACATAAGCACCGACGGCGGCAAAACAAAGCTCCGCTTTCAGTGCGGGGAGGGCTATGAGGTTGAAATGGGAAATCTCAAGCCCGGTCTTGCCGACAGTGAAGAGGTTCTGGTGGCTGTGCGCCCGGAGGAATTCGAGATGCGGGCAAAAAACGAAGAAGGTATCCCTGCAAAAATTACAAGCAGCGTTTTCCTCGGTACGGCTACCCATTATTTCTTAGAGCTTAACAACGGCGAAGAAGTGGAAGCCATTCAAAACTCCGATATATGGGAGATAATTCCCGCCGGTACTGATGTTAAGCTTGGAGTAAAGGCGAAGAAAATTAACGTCTTTACCAAAGACGGCAGCACTCCCCTTGTGGTCAGGGAGGAATTGCTATGAGATATGCAGGAGAAAAAAAGTTCAATGTGTGGACAGTCCTGACTCTTATACTTTTAGCTCTGTTTCTGCTTTTCGTAATTTACCCCATAGGTATGCTGATGGTTAAAAGCCTTTTTACAGGCGGCAAAATTGATTTAAGCTATTTTGTAAAATTCTTCACCAAAAGATATTACTGGATTACTCTTGTAAACAGCTTCAAGGTCACAATCTGCTCCACACTGCTTGCCTGTCTCATAGGTGTGCCTATGGCTTATATATTGAGAAGCGTAAAAATTCCATGCTCGGAGTTTCTGAATGTACTTATTGTCATTTCTTACCTCTCTCCCCCCTTTATAGGCGCCTACGCATGGATTCAGCTTTTGGGCCGAAACGGTTTTATAACCAAGATAATAAATGCAATTTTCAACGTCAAGCTCCACGGTATATACGGCTTTGCAGGAATTGTTCTGGTGTTCTCTCTCCAGTCCTTCCCGCTCATATACATGTACGTTTCCGGCGCTATGAAAAATCTGGATAACTCCCTGAACGAAGCGGCGGAAAGTCTGGGCTGCAACGCATTTCAGCGTGTTACAAAGGTTATATTTCCCCTTGTAATGCCCTCTCTGCTTGCAGGTATGCTGCTGGTTTTCATGCGCGTATTTTCAGACTTCGGTACTCCCATGATAATCGGCGAGGGCTACAAGACCTTCCCTGTCATGCTGTATACCCAGTTTATGGGCGAGGTAGGCACAAACGACGGCTTTGCAGCAACCATGTGTATAATAGTCATTGTAATTGCCCTTATGTTCTTCTTCATCCAGAAAATTCTGGGCAGAAAGTTCACCTATTCCATGACAGCTCTAAAGCCCATTGAAGCTCAGCCCGTAACAGGACACAAAAAGTTCTGGTCATACTTTTTCGTGTTCTTTACCACCTTTGTGGCAGCCCTCCCCCAGCTCACCGTAATCGTCACCTCTTTTATAGGCACCATAAACGGTTCCCTGTTTACCGGAAAATTTACTCTTGATAATTACCGCAACATTTTCTCCAAAGGAAACACTTCCGCCATTACAAACACCTATCTTTTCGGCCTTGAGGCCATAGTGATTGTCATTATCTGCGGAATTCTGATCTCCTACCTGAGTGTGCGAAAGCGAAACGCCCTGACAGGCGTTCTGGATGTGCTGACCATGTTCCCCTACATAATCCCCGGCTCCGTTCTGGGTATCTCCTTCCTTTACGCCTTTAACGGGCCGCCGTTTCTTCTGGGCGGAACTGCAATCATCATAATTGTTTCTCTCTCCATACGGCGCATGCCCTACACTATTCGATCGAGCACAGCAATAATAGGGCAGATAAGCCCCAGTATTGAGGAGGCAGCAATAAGTCTGGGTGCATCGCAGATGAAAACTTTCATCAAAATTACAATCCCCATGATGCTCCCCGGTGTTATCTCCGGCGCAATCATGAGCTGGATTACCCTTATAAGCGAGCTTAGTTCATCGGTTATTCTGTATACCAGTAAAACCATGACCCTGACGGTTGCAATATATTCGGAAGTTATCCGCTCAAACTTCGGAAACGCAGCCGCATATTCCACAATCCTTACCCTGACCTCTATAATCTCTCTCCTTATCTTCTTCAAGGCCACAGGCAGCAAGGATTTAAGCGTTTAAAAAACATTCCGAAACGGTGTACCTTTTTATGCAGGTACGCCGTTTTGAAAATTTAAAGACGGAATATTTTATGTTATAATACCCTCAGCAGCTTGTAAAAAGGAGGCGGTACAGTGAAAAGGCTTAAATTCCGGGAGCAGCTGGGACATTCATTTATGATTTATGTTTCGATTATAATAGGGGTAATCCTGCTTTTATATCTGGGCGGATTTCTCATAAATTTCAGACTTGTTATAATCGGAGACAACAGGGTAAATAATCTTGCCATGTCTCAGGTTCTGGAAGATCAGTTTGAAATATATGAACGGGAGAGCCTTGAGCTGTCATCCCTCCCCGAAATGAAGCAGCTTCTTTCCGGCGGCGGAGAAAAAGAGCGGGCAGAAGTTAACCGGATTTTATATGACTTTGCAAATAAACAGGACTTTAAACCCTACTTTGCCCTGCTTGATAAGGCTAAAAATATGGTCTGCTCTAATTTCCGTGAGGTAAACCAGAGTTCCTTTGCCTCCTCCCCCTTTGCGGGCAGTGTGATTTCAAGGTTAAAATCAGGCGGAGGAAAGCTTTTGTGCTTTGTATGCTCCGCCCCGCTCACAAGCGATCAGGACTGCTGCTATTCGTTCTGCCGCGGAGTTATGGACGATAACGGCAATTTTCTGGGCTACCTGTTTTTAAATCTCCGTCAGGAAGCTTTTATCGATTACAGCCGGGAGCTTTCACAGCAGATTTTGCTCACCGACACCTACAATAACATAGTGTTTTCCACATTTGACTCGCAGAAAGACCCTATGGACAAGCTGCCGAGCGGAAAATGTAAAATAGATTTAAACACCAGCGGAATTATGAAGCTCAGCGACAGCTGGTATTATGTTTATAAATCCACCACCGCCAAGGGTAACCTCACTCTCTATACCCTGACGTCTCTTGAAATGCAGGCAAAAGCCCTCTGGTCCAGCATTTCATTTATAATTTTAATGCTGCTGATTCTCATATTGATTGTTAATTTTCTCACACGTGCCTTTGTAAAACGTAACGCCAGTGAACTGGGAGAGCTGACAGCGGCTGTGGAGGCACTCAACAATAACAACATGCACCATGAGTTGTCGCCTCAGGCCTCGGAAGAAACTCAGGAGTTTTACCAGCGCTTTAAAAAGCTTGTAATGCACAACAATGAGCTGCTTGAACGGCGGCGGCTTATGGAGGTACAGCAGCTTGAGGAGCAGTTTAACCCCCATTTTGTATTTAACGTTATGGAGACTGTGCGCTATCAGATTGAGGAGGACCCTGAAACCGCCTCCGACATGCTGCTCTCCTTTGCAAATCTCATGCGGTACAGCATTGACCACCACGAGGCCAAGGTCAGCATCGAAACTGACATTCAGTATGTAAATGACTATCTGCTTTTACAGAAAATACGCTATAATAATCTTCTCCACTATGAATTTCACATTCCCGACGAGCTTCTGGAATGTAAAATTCCAAAGCTCATGCTCCAGCCCATTATCGAAAACAGCATAAAGCACGGCTATATACCGGGGCAGATGCTGGAGCTTTCGGTAAATCTGGAGCGGTCTGGAGACGACATGAGATTTACCATTAAGGATAACGGAGCCGGAATAAGCGAGGAGCGTTTAAAAGCCATTAACGAAAGCTTTACCCTTAACCTAAACAGCGGTTTTGTCCACCATATAGGGCTTTATAATGTGCAGAAAATGCTTTCTCTGCTGTACGGCGAAAAATACGGGCTTAAAATTGACAGTGAGATCGGAGAAGGTACCTGCGTTGTGCTCACCATGCCATGTGAAACGGAGGAAGAAATATGTTGAAAGTGCTGCTCGTTGAGGACGAGGATGTAATTCGCCGTGGCCTCAAGTTCAAAATGGATTGGACAGATGCCGGCTGTGTTGTAGTTGGTGAAGCGGCAAGCGGAAATGAGGGCTTACAGAAAATCAGCGAGCTTCATCCGGACATTGTTATAACCGATATAAGAATGCCGGACATGGACGGACTTGAAATGCTCAGAAGAGGCAGAGAAATTTGTCCTTTTCACGCCGTTATTATTTCCGGCTACGGGGAGTTTGAATATGCCCAACAGGCAATCAGTCTCAGAGTTGCAGAATATCTTTTAAAACCCATAGATTTAAACGAGCTTAAAATCTGTCTGAAGAAAATTGCCGACCGCTGCGACGGAACTACCGTTTCCGCTTCCGGTGAACACCTGCCAATGCCGGAAATTGATATAAGCAACGTCCATAATAAATACGCCGAAGAAATGCTCCGCTTCATTCAGGACCATTACTCAGAGAGGATTTCTATAACTGACATAAGCCAGAAGCTTAATGTCTCATGTACTCATCTTAACACTAAATTCAAAGCCGAAACCGGCCATACCTTCAATGATTTTCTCAATTATTACCGCATAAGCAAAGCCGTTGAGCTGCAGAAGCAGGGGCAGTATAAGCTTTATGAAATTGCCGAAATGGTAGGCTTTTCCGATTATAAGTATTTCAATAAGGTCTATAAAAAATACGTGGGCTGTGCCCCAAATAACTTTAAATAAGCCCTCAAAATCCACTGCCGCAGAATTAAGTTTCTGCGGCATTTTTTATGTCTTTATTAAAATCTTTATACCATCTTAATACCGTTGCGCCTATCCTTAATCCGTTTTTATCCCTTTTAATATAGAATGTAGTAGCTGAGAAGGAGTTGTGCTTGTGCTATGGGAATAATTATAAAGAGAAGACTCAGTTCATTTAAAATAATCTGTCTGGGCTTTGCCCTTGTAATACTTATAGGAGCGCTATTGTTAAAGCTGCCGATTTCCGCAAACGCGCCGGAGGATATAAGCTTTTCCGATGCTCTCTTTACCTCTACCTCCGCGGTTTGCGTTACGGGACTTGTAGTCCATGACACCGCAACCACATGGACTACTTTCGGTCAGGTGGTTATAATCTGCCTTATCCAGATAGGCGGACTGGGCGTTATGAC
>JAHHRQ010000095.1 GCA_020025715.1 Oscillospiraceae bacterium
TGAAGCCGCCGTTTACGCGGCGGCTTCACATTTTATTCAACCAAATTTTTCTGTTTGTAAATATGCTTATAGAATGCGATTGCATTTACAATGATATTGTTGTAAAATCGTAATTGTTTTAATAATATTTATAATAGAAAGCGAGGATTTTTCAAATGATTCTTGACACTTCCAAATACACAGGCCAGTGCGCCTGCGGCCGCGACCACGAACTGAGAACTAAACTTGTTGTATGCGAATACGGCGCTCTCAAAAACTTCGACAAGTACATGAGCGATTGTGGTCTTTCCGGCTTCCGTACCGTAATTTACGATACCAACACCTACAATCTGCCCACCATGACTCATATTAAGGCCGATCAGGAGATCGTGCTTGAGGCTCAGGGTCTCCACAGCGAAAAGGGTCTGATTGAAAACATGATGACTCAGCTCGTCCGTACCCCCGACTACATCGTTGTTGTAGGTTCCGGTACTCTTATGGACTTCGGCCGTTACAGCGCCCACAAGCTGGGTATCCCCTTTGTTGCTATCCCCACTCTTGTTTCCTCCGACGGCTTTACTGCCAATATCTGCTCCATCATTATCGACGGACAGAAGAAATCTATCCCCATGCAGTCCGCAGATGCTGTTATCTGCGACCTTGACATTGTCTCCGGTGCACCTGCTTTCCTTACCGTTTCCGGTGTACAGGATATTCTCGCAAAATATATTTCTCTGGCTGACTGGAAGATTGCTCACCTCGTAAGCGGCGAGTACTTCTGCCAGAGAGTTTACGATATGGCTCAGGACGCTCTTGACACTATGGTAAAGTGCGCCCACGATCTGCGTGACGGCAAGCCCGCCGACTTTGAGGCAATGGCTTACGCACAGATGCTTTCCGGCCTCACCATGCAGATTCTTTCTCACAGCCGTGCAGCTTCCGGCGCTGAGCATCTTATCGCTCACCTGGTTGAGATGAAGCCCCGCGGATTTGAAAATGCCCACGGTATGCACGGTGAATGTGTGGGCGTAGGCACCATTATCTGCGCTGAGGAATACCACAAGCTTGCTCAGCGCGAGACTATTGAAGTCAAACCCTTCCAGCCTCTGGACCCCGAATGGGTTAAATATGTATTCGGCGATCTGGCTGACGGTATCTTCAAGGAGAACGAAAACGACGTTCTCAACACCTTCCCCGCTGAAAACATCAAGGAGCACTGGCAGGAGATCCGCGAAATCATTTCCCACATCCCCTCTGCCGAGGCTCTTACCGAACTTTATAAATCCATCGGCGCAAAGCACACCTTAACCGATCTTGGCATTGACGAGAGCATGAAGCACGATGCACTGGCAATTTCCGCCGCTATCAGAAACCGTCTCACTCTTTGCCGTATGGAGCGTCTTATAGCCGATTGAGCAAAAATTACTCATAAGGAGCGGACAATATGAAATATATAATGGCACTGGATCAGGGCACAACGAGTTCCCGCTGCATATTATTTGACAAAACCGGTAATATCTGCGCCAGCGTGCAGAAGGAATTCAAACAGATATTCCCTCATCCGGGCTGGGTTGAGCACGATGCCATGGAAATCTGGGACACTACACTGGAAGTTTCCCGTGCAGCAATGGAAAAGCTTCAGGTACAGGCTTCCGATATTGCCGCCATAGGTATTACCAACCAGCGTGAAACCACCGTTGTGTGGGACAAGGACACCGGCGAACCTATCGCAAACGCCATCGTTTGGCAGTGCCGCCGTACATCTGATATAATAGATGACATCGTAGCCAAGGGCTACGGACCTACCATTCAGGAAAAAACAGGTCTTGTACCTGACGCATATTTCTCCGGTTCCAAAATCAAATGGCTTCTGGACAACGTCCCCGGAGCCAGAAAACGTGCCAACGCCGGAAAGCTTCTCTTCGGTACCATTGATACATGGCTTATCTGGAAGCTTACTGACGGTGCTGTTCACGTTACCGACCACACCAACGCCTCCCGCACCATGCTCTTTAACATCAAAGACCTGTGCTGGGACAAAGAACTGCTTGACATTCTGGATGTACCAGAGTGCATGCTGCCTGAGGTCAAGCCCTCCAGCTGCGTTTACGGTCACACCGCTTTCGAGCTTTACGGCGGTCAGATTCCCATTGCCGGCGCTGCCGGTGACCAGCAGTGCGCCCTTTTCGGTCAGTGCGGTTTTCAGCCCGGTCAATTAAAGAACACCTATGGCACAGGCTGCTTCCTGCTTATGAACACAGGCAGAGAGATAGTCCGCAGCAGCAACGGCCTTGTAACCACCATTGCAGTAGGTTATGACGACCATGTAGAATATGCTCTTGAAGGCAGCATCTTCGTTGCCGGTGCCGCTATCCAGTGGCTCCGTGACGAGCTGAACGTTATTTCTTCAGCTAAGGAGAGCCAGCAGTACGCTGAGCGTGTGCCTGATACAGCCGATGGCTACGTTGTCCCCGCCTTTACAGGTCTCGGTGCTCCCTACTGGAATCAGAAGGCCCGTGGTGCCATTGTCGGCATTACCCGCGGTTTCTCCCGTGCTCACCTTATTAGAGCAACTCTTGAATCTCTCGCCTACCAGACTTATGATATAATCAGAGCCATGGAGAGAGACTCCGGCATTAAAATTTCCGAACTCAAGGTTGACGGCGGCGCATGTGCCAATGACTTCCTTATGCAATTCCAGTCCGACATTGTGGGTTCTGATGTTTACAGACCTCAGTGCATTGAAACTACCGCTCTCGGCGCTGCATATCTTGCAGGTCTTGCCGTAGGCTATTGGGAAAATCTTGATGATATTAAGAACAACTGGGCTATCAACAAGGTTTTCACCTCCTCTATGGATGAAGCCAAGAGAGTAAGGCTTATAAACGGCTGGCACAAAGCTGTTAAATGCGCTCTCATGTGGGCAAACGAGGACTGACATACTAAAACCTGAGCCCGGCGGGCGTGGCAGCCCCACTCGCCGGGTTTTCTCTATTACAGCTATATACAGATATTTGGAGGCAATATGAATTACGATAAGATTTTAAACTGTGAACTTTTCCTTTTCGATATGGACGGCACTCTCTATCTGGGCGACGATGTTTATGAAGGCGCTGTTGATTTAATGGAGAATCTGCCCAACTTAGGTAAAAAGTACATTTATCTCACAAATAATTCCTCTCGCGCCGGTGAAGACTATATAGGCAGACTGCACCGTCTGGGCTTCCCCTGCGAGGCTGAAAACGTCTTTACCTCCGGCATGGCTACCGGCATGTACTTAAATCAGAACTACCCCGGTGCAAAAGTTTACCTTGTAGGTACCAGAGCATTCAGACGTGAGCTGCTCAGCTACGGCATCAATCTTGTTGAAGAGGATGCAGACATTGTTGTAGTCGGTTTTGATACTGAGCTGTACTATGAAAAACTCAACAAGGCCTGTCACTTCCTCCGCCGCGGCGCAAAGTTCATCGCTGCAAACCCCGACTGGGTCTGCCCCATGCCCCACGACGAGGTTCTGCCCGACTGCGGCAGCATCTGCGCCCTTCTCACCGCCTCTTCCGGTGTTGAGCCTACTTATATCGGCAAGCCCAACCGCAACATGATTGACGTCATCTCCAAGATGACCGGTATTCCCAACGAGAAAATCTGCGCCGTAGGTGACAGACTTTACACTGACATTGCAGTTGCTCAGAACGCAGGTTCCGCTTCCGTTCTGGTGCTCTCCGGAGAGACTACTCAGCAGATGGTTGACGATGCAGAGCGCAAGCCTGACTACGTTCTCCCCTCTGTTAAAGAACTGCACGATGTTTTAAAAGGAAACTGAATTCTAAATGAAATTTTTACAATATGCGCCGTCCTTAGCGGCGGCGCTTTTGCTTATTCTCTTCTTTTCCGCACTTCCGAATCTTAAATACTGTGCCTTACCCGATGATAAAGAAACACTTTCCAAAAAGGACAGCAAAAGTTCCCGGCGCGCTGAGATTATCTTTTTAGTAGTTCTCTGCGCCGTGTATGCTTTTGCTGCCTTTTTCGGCTTAGGAGACACTTCCTCGCCTCAGACTTTTGCACCGATGGAAGGCAATTCTGCCGTTATCCGGCTTGATGGCGATAAGGTTCCCGAAAAAATGATGCTCTATACCGGTGTCGGTACAGGAACTTACGACATTTCCTGCTCCCCCGACGGTGAAACCTATTACTCCCTGCCCCGCTTTGAGCAAAAACATTCCGATGTATTAAAGTGGAGAGAGCTTGAAATCACTCCCGGTTTTGCCCCCGAATATATTAAAATAAGCTGTGTTTCCGGAAATCCGTGGCTCGGTGAAGTGGTGCTGCTGGCTGAAAACTCCGATGTTATGCCCATTAGTTCCGATACCTCAGAGCTTTGTGATGAACAGGCTCTCTGCCCCGATTCCCAAAGCTATATGAATTCCACCTACTTTGATGAAATTTACCATGCCCGCACTGCGTGGGAGCATTTAAACGGAGTCTGGCCCTATGAGATAAGCCACCCGCCCCTTGGTAAAATCATCATTGCCCTTGGAATTTCACTTTTCGGCATGACCCCATTCGGCTGGCGTTTTTCAGGTACTTTAATCGGAGTTTTAATGCTCCCTGTCATGTATTACCTTTTAAAGCGCATTTTCCGCAGCAAAACCGTTTCCGCTCTGGGAACAATCATCCTTGCAACAGATTTCATGCACTTTGTTCAGACGCGAATTGCCACCATAGACAGCTACGCCGTTTTCTTCATTCTGCTGATGTATCTGTTCATGTACGGATTTTATGAAAACGGCAATAAAAAGGATCTTGCACTTTCCGGTCTGTTCTTCGGTATAGGCGCCGCAAGTAAATGGACCTGTATTTATGCCGGTGCCGGACTTGCGGTTCTCTGGCTCATGTACTGGATCAGAGAATTTATAAATAACAAAGACGCTCTGCCATGGAAGGCATTTTTCAAAAACTGCCTTTTCTGCCTGTTGTTCTTTGTAGCCCTGCCCTGCATTATTTATTATTTCTCCTACATTCCCTACGGCATCGCCAAAGATGTAGGCCCGTTCAGCAGAGAGTACCTGAAAATCGTGCTTGATAATCAGGAGTTCATGTTCTCTTATCATGTGAACGTGCAGGCAGAACACCCGTACGCATCCCGCTGGTATCAGTGGGTGCTGAATATCAGACCGATTTTGTATTACCTGAATTATTTTGAGGACGGTACCCGCTCCTCCATTGCCGCATTTTTAAATCCTGCTCTGTGCTGGGGCGGCCTTATCAGTCTGTTTGTGCTCATTTATACCGCAATTTTCAGGAAAGACAGGAAAGCCGCCTTTATCCTTGTCGGGTATCTGGCTCAGCTTGCCCCGTGGTTTTTCATTAAGCGCCTTACCTTTGAATACCATTATTTTGCATCTTCCGTCTTTCTGGTTCTGGCTCTGGGCTATGTGTTCGATATACTGCGCCGCAGCAGAAAAGACTGGCTGCGCTGGACTGTTCCCTTTGCAGCCGTATCCCTTGCGCTGTTCCTGCTGTTCTATCCGGTTTTAAGCGGACGGCCTGTGGACGGAAAATTCGCCACGAATTTTCTCCAATGGCTGCCTACATGGCCGCTTTAAAAACCTCATATAAGATAAAAGCCGCAGTAAGTTGAGAACTTACTGCGGCTTTTATCTGCAAAAATACAGGAAATTTCAAATTTTCTATTGACAATCTCTCTCTCGTCTGTTATTATTATCAAGCTGAATGAAGCGAACTGAATATATGGGGGTATAGCTCAGCTGGGAGAGCGCTTGAATGGCATTCAAGAGGTCAG